>JALYXK010000178.1 GCA_030947145.1 Actinomycetota bacterium | reverse complement strand
GCTTCGCCGGGTTCGACACCAAGACCGTCGCCAACGTCACCCGCGACTATCTGTACCTCGAGTACGCCGGCTCTGACCGGGTTTTCGTCCCGGTCGACCAGCTGGCCAAGATCAGCCGCTACGTCGGGGCCGGCGGCGAGCACCCGCCGCTGTCGAAGCTGGGCGGCACCCGCTGGGAGACGCTCAAGGCGCGGGCCCGCCGCGCCGCCCAGGAGCTGGCCGGCGAGCTCCTGCAGCTGTTCGCCGAGCGCAAGCGCCGCGAGGGTCATTCGTTCCCGCCGGACACCGACTGGCAGCGCGAGTTCGAGGACGCCTTTCCGTTCACCGAGACGCCCGACCAGCGCGACGCGATCGAGTTCGTCAAGGCCGACATGGAGGCCCCCCGCCCGATGGACCGCCTGATCTGCGGCGACGTCGGCTACGGCAAGACCGAGGTCGCGCTCCGGGCCGCGTTCAAGTCGGTGCAGGATGGCAAGCAGGTGATGATGCTGGTGCCCACCACGATCCTGGCTCAGCAGCACTACGGCACCTTCACCGAGCGGCTGAAGGACTACCCGGTGAGCATCGAGCACGTCTCCCGCTTCCGGCCGGCCGCCGAGCAGCGCGCGGCGGTGGCCCGATTCAGCCGTGGCGAGGTCGACATCCTGATCGGCACCCACCGGCTCCTGTCCCGGGACGTGCGGGCCAAGGACCTCGGGCTATTGATCGTCGACGAGGAGCAGCGCTTCGGGGTCAAGCAGAAGGAACTGCTGCGCCAGCTGAAGCTGAAGGTCGACGTGATCGCCATGAGCGCCACCCCGATCCCGCGCACGCTGCAGATCTCGCTGGCCGGGATCCGCGACATCAGCGTGATCGAGACGCCGCCGGAGGGGCGGCGGCCGATCAAGAGCTACGTCGGCGAGTACGACGAGGAGCTGGTCCGCGGGGCGCTCGAGCGCGAGCACAACCGCGGTGGACAAGCGTTCTTCCTGCACAACCGGGTCGACACGATCGACGAGACGGCCGAGCGGCTGCGCGGGCTGTGTCCCTCGATGCGCTTCGAGGTCGCCCACGGCCAGATGGACGAACGGACTCTGGAGGGTCGGATGCTGCGGTTCCTGCGCGGCGACGCGGACGTGCTGGTCTGCACCAGCATCATCGAGTCGGGGATCGACATCCCTCAGGCCAACACGTTGATCGTCGAGCGCGCCGACGTCTTCGGGCTGTCCCAGCTCTACCAGATCCGCGGCCGCGTGGGGCGCTCCCGCGAGCGCGCCTACGCCTACCTGTTGTATCCTAGTGCGGCAGCGCTGACCCCCGACGCCGCGCAGCGGCTCTCGGCGCTTTCGGACTACACCGAGCTCGGGGCGGGCTTCAAGATCGCCATGCGCGACCTGGAGATCCGCGGCGCGGGGAACCTGCTCGGCGACGAGCAGTCCGGGCACGTCGCGGCGCTCGGGTTCGAGCTCTACATGCAGATGCTCGACGAGGCGGTCGAGGCGGCCTCGGCAGCGGACGAGGACGGCACCGGTGCCTCGGAGGACTGGGAGCCCGTGCGGCTCGACGTCAACGTCGACGCCTACGTCCCGGCCGACTACATCCCCTACGAGCAGGCCAAGGTCGACGTCCACCGCCGGATCGCCTCCTCCCGGGAGGTCGCCGATCTGGTGCTGTTGCGCGAGGAGCTCGAGGATCGCTTCGGCGAGCTGCCCCAGCCGATGGAGAACCTGATCCTGCTCCAGCAAGCGCGGATCAAGCTCGGACAGGCCGGCGCCACGGCCGTCTCGTTCCGCGGCGGCCGGCTGGCCGTGACCCCGGTCGACCTCGACTCGGTCCGGGCCAAGCGGATCCGGGCCGAGATCCCCGAGGCGCTCTACGAGTCCGGTAAATCTCAGCTGTCGATGCGGGTCCCGGACGACCCCTCGCGCCAGTTCCCCGCCGTGGTGCGCGCCGCCGACGTGCTGCTCGCTGTCACCCGCGAGGCGGCGTAATTCGCTGACGCGAATTACGGTGGACCATTTGGCGGGGCCAATGGTCCGGCTTGATCTCGAGGAAGCCGTAGAGGTCCTCCAGGATGCCGCGCCGATCCTGATCGAAGCGAAGCTCGGTGATCCGCATGACCCGGATCCCCTCGCGCTGCAGCTTGGTGTCCTTGATTCGGTCCTTTTCCGCGTCGCGGACGGCGGCATGCCAGGCCCGTCCGTCGAGCTCGATGGCGAACCGGTTCTGCGGCCAGTAACAGTCGATCTCCCACACTCCAAGGTGAATATTCCGCATCGGATCAGGGATCTCAGGGTGCTGGGCGAGAAACTCGTCGAAGGCGATTTCGAATCCAGAGCGGCGCTCGGGCTTGGGCCGGTACGCCGCCAGCGCGGTCTTGAGCTTGCCAAGCCCGGGACAACGCCGGTGTCGCAGAAGCGCGGCTTCGATCGCGTCGAGGTCGAAGACGCGCTTGCGGACGGCCTGGGTGATCAGCCGGTCGAGCTCCCGCGGATGCTCGCTGGGGGCGAGCTCGATCAGCATCCGCGGGACGGAGCTGATCCTCAGTCGATTGCGGATGGCCAGATCCGCTGGATTGGGTGGGTCTCGGGTCCTGTGCATCAGCAGCCCAGGTCGGGGCCGGGCCCGGATTCGGGGCACGGTCACGTCGATCCGCCGGGTCGAGATCTCTCGCAGCCCCCAGACACCCGCGGCGATGCGGTGGCTGAGGAACGACTCGGGACCGCCGGCGAGCTGGGCGGCGAACAAGCGGCCGTGGGCGACGACGTTCGGGTGGCCGACCGCGTACACGCCACGGTGTAGACGGTGCAGCCGCCCCAGGCGGACGCGATACTCGATCTGGGAGTAAGTCAGGCCTAGCCCGATGAGCTGGGCGAGGGAGATGACCCCGAACTGGCCTCCGGCGATCCGAGCGATAGCGGCGTCGATCGACGGCGGCCCTCCGTCACGACTTGGATTCCTTTTTCGAGACATGTCCTAGAAAACGGAATCCAAGTCAGGCATGGCTTCACGTTGACACGGAAAACGTCACAAGTGGGTGACGCGGTGGGCCAAAAGCGAACGCGCGCCGAGGGGACTCGCGGGCCCGCGGACCTCAGACGCTCGCCGCCGGGGGCTGGCTGGTCGTGAACTTCAGAGCTTCATAAGGATTCGCCGCCGGTTCGCCACCCGACCCGCCGCCCCGCTACCATCAGCGCCGATCCATGAGACCTCTGAAGTACATCCTGGCGCTCGGCGCCTTTTTTGTGGTCGCGGTGGGAATTTCCGCCTGCGGTAGCGGCGTTCCCGGCGACTCCGTCGCGGACGTGGCGGGCAACCCGATCACGGCCCGGGCGTTCAACCACTGGATGTACGTGGCCGCGAAGGGAAACGCCGCCCAGAGCCCCGGCGCTCCGGTGATCGTCCCGACCGACCCGCCCAGCTTCAAGGGCTGCGTGACCCAGGTGCGCAAGGAGATCCCGACGCTGGCCAAGACGCCGGACAAGACGATCGTCAGCGACTGCAAGCAGCTGTTCACCTCGCTCAGCAGTCAGGTGATGGACTTCCTGATCAAGGCCTACTGGTACCAGGGTGACGCCAGCAAGCTCCACATCAAGGTAACCGACCAGCAGGTCCAGACGGCGTTCGCGGCGGCCAAGAAGCAGCAGTTTCCGACGGCCACGGCGTTCAACTCCTTCCTCAGCCAGACCGGACAGACGATGCAGGACATCATCTTCCGGGTTCGCATCAATCAGATCTTCAAGCAGCTGCTGGCCAAGCACAGCGTAACGGTCACCCCGGCCCAGATCGCCAGCTACTACGCCGCCCACCAGACCCAGTTCGGGACCAAGGAGTCGCGCGACATCCGGATCGTCCGGACCAACAGCGCGGCCACCGCGAAGGTGGCCAAGACGGCGCTCGCGCACCGTCAGAGCTGGACCGCGGTGGCCAAGAAGTACTCGGTCGACGCCGCGACGAAGGGCCACGGCGGCCTGCTCTCCGGCGTGACCCAGGGCCAGGAGGAGCATGCCCTCGACCAGGCCGCGTTCGCCGCGCCCGTCAACAAGGTGCTCGGGCCGGTGCACGGGACGTTCGGCTATTACGTATTCGAGGTCATCAAGGTCAAGGCGGCCACGCACCAGTCGCTGGCTCAGGCCACCCCGGCAATCAAGCAGCTGCTCTCCAGCCAGTCCCAGACGACGGCGCAGAACGCCGTCGACAAGGTGGCCAAGAGCCACTGGTTGGCGAAGACGACCTGCCGCGCCGGGTACGCGATGGCCGACTGCAAGGGCTTTAAGGCGCCGAAGACCTCGACGACGACCGCGCCCTCCGGCACCCCCCCCGCGGCGACCGCGACCGCTCCGGCGACGACGACGCCGACTTCGACGACGCCGCCGACACCGACGACGTCCTCGACGCCGACGACTACCACCACCCCGTAGTCGCGTGAGCTCCGGATCCCCGGAGATCCAGGCGGCGCTGCTGCGCCTCGATGCGATCACCCGGAGGCTCCGACGAGATTGCCCGTGGGATCGCGAGCAGGACGAGCGCACGATCGTCCCGCATACGCTCGAGGAGGCCTACGAGCTGGCCGACGCCGCGCACCGCCGCGACGACGCGAAGCTGATCGACGAGCTCGGGGACGTGCTGTTTCAGGTCCATTTCCTGGCGCTGCTGCTGGAGGAGCGAGGAGCGGGAGACCTGGCCGCCGTCGCCGCGCACTGCACCGAGAAGCTGATCCGCCGCCACCCGCACGTGTTTGACGACGCCGAGGCGGAGACCGCGGGCGAGGTGCTGCGCAACTGGGACCAGATCAAGCAGCGGGAGCCGGACCGCGAGCCGGGGATCTTCGGCGAGGTGCCGGAGAACCTGCCGGCGCCGCTCTACGCGCGCAAGGTCCAGCGCCGCGCCGCCTCCAGCGGCTTTGACTTCCCCGGCGTCGATGGCCCGTTGCAGTCGATCCGCGACGAGCTCGAGGAGCTCGAGGCCGCCGGGACGCCCGACGAGCGCTTCCACGAGCTCGGCGATGTGCTGTTCGCGACGGTCAACGTGGCCCGCAAGCTCCACCTCGATCCGGAGCTGGCGTTGCGGGCCGCGGCCGATCGGTTTCGCCGGCGGATAAGCACGGGAGCGGAGCTGGCCGCAGGCGAGGACAGAAGCTGGAACGATCTCGGCCCCGACGAACAGCTCGTCTACTACGCGCGTGCGCGACTGACCGAAGGAGATTCACAAGCGAAATGAGCCAGATCGAGCACGTGCACGCCCGCCAGATCCTCGACAGTCGAGGCAATCCGACAGTCGAGGTCGAGCTCAGCGTGCGCTCGGGCGCCTGGGGACGAGCGGCGGTCCCCTCCGGGGCATCGACCGGGGAGTTCGAGGCGACCGAGCTGCGCGACGGTGGCCCGGACTGGATGGGCAAGGGCGTGAGCAAGGCGGTGGAGAACGTCAACGGGGAGATCGCCACGGCGATCCGCGGTCAGGACGCCTCGGCCCAGGCGGCTCTGGATCGCACCCTGATCACGCTCGACGGCACCGCGAACAAGTCCCGGCTCGGCGCCAACGCGATCCTGGCGGTCTCGCTCGCCGCCGCTCACGCCGCCGCCGCGGAGGAGCGCCTGCCGCTGTGGCGATATCTCGGGGGCGAGTCCGCTCACATCCTGCCGGTGCCGATGATGAACGTCCTCAACGGCGGTGCGCACGCCGACAATCGGATCGACTTCCAGGAATTCATGGTGGTCCCGGTCGGCGCTCGGACGTTCCGCGAAGCGCTCCAGATCGGCGCCGAGGTGTTCCACAACCTGAAGCGGACGCTGCACGAGAAGGGCCTGTCGACGGCGGTCGGCGACGAGGGCGGATTCGCCCCCGACCTGAGCTCCAACGAGCAGGCGCTGGAGATGCTGATGGCGGGGATCCGGGCGGCGGGCTACGTCCCGGGCGACCAGGTTGCGGTCGCGCTCGATCCGGCGGTATCCGAGCTCTACAAGGACGGCGTGTACGTGCTCGAGCACGAGGACCGAACGCTCACCGCCGATGCTCTGACCGACTACTGGGCCGAGCTGGCGGGGCGCTATCCGATCGTCTCGATCGAGGACGGGATGGGCGAGGAGGACTGGGCGGGCTGGAGCACGCTCACCGATCGGCTGGGCAATCGGATGCAGCTCGTCGGCGACGACCTGTTCGTGACCAATACCGAACGTCTCAAGCGCGGCATCGAGAACGGCGTGGCCAATTCGATCCTGATCAAGGTCAACCAGATCGGCACCCTGACCGAGACCCTGGCCGCGGTCCGGATGGCGCGGGAGAGCGGATATTCGGCGGTGATGTCGCATCGCTCGGGCGAGACCGAGGACGTGACGATCGCCGATTTGGCCGTCGCCACCGGGTGCGGGCAGATCAAGACCGGAGCGCCGTCGCGGACCGATCGCGTGGCCAAGTACAACCAGCTGCTGCGAATCGAGGAGGCGCTCGGTCCCGACGCCGAATTCCCGGGACGGAGAGCATTCCGGTCGTGATCGGCGCCCTCCCGCCGATCGCGCCGCCAGGCTCGAGTCGCCGGGCCGCGGGCGAGCGCTTGCAGCAGGAAGGAATGCTGGCGTGTCGAACGAAGCGCTCACGGGATGTCCCCAGCCCGCTCAGCCGCTACGCCAGCCAGGAAGGCTCGCCCCGACAAGTCCCCGCCACCTCGTCCGCGACGGGTACCTTCGCGTCGCCCGATGGCTCGGGTTCGCTGGGAGCGCGTCGGACGTATCGGCCTGCTGCTCGTCCTCTGCGTCGTCGGCGGGCTCTACGTCCAGCACGCGCTCGAGCTGCTCTCGACCCACTCGCAGGCCCAGCAGCAGCTGGCCATCGTGCGCCGGCTGGTCAGGTCCAACGCGACGCTGATCAAGCAGCGCGACGCGCTCAACAACCCGGCGACGATTCAGCGCGACGCGCGGGCCCTGGGCATGGTGAGGGTGGGCGAACGTCCCTACGTGGTCACCGGCCACCGGACCCCCTGAGGCCGCCGGAGCCCCTGACGCCGCCGGAGCCCCTGACGCCGCCGGCTCCGTGAGCTACGGGGCCGTGGAGCTCGACCAGGTTCTCGGCCTCTGGGAGGAGGGCCAGCGACGGCTGCTGCGCGCCGAGCCGGAGGATCGCCCCCAGCTGGAACGAGTCGCCGATCGGGTGGTGGACGAATTACGGCGTCGCCTCGGCGGGCCATTCACGGCTGACGAGCTGGCCCGGATGTATCTCGAGCAGGGAACCGACTGGTGCTTCGAGATTGCCACTCGCGTCGCGCCTAACCACCCGGCGGCGTGGGACATGGCCACCGTCACCGGGGCCGCCTTCTGCCGCTACCTCAGAGAGGCAACCGACTTCGGCGGCGGCCGGCGACTCGGGGGAAATTCCGAGGAGTCGTGAACTAGTCGTCTGAGTCTGAGTCTAAGTCTGGGTCCGAGTCTGAATCGTCCCCTCCGGCCCGCCGGATTACGATCTGATCCTCCTCGATCGAGACCTCGACCGGGCGGTGTCCCGCCCAGTACTCGGCGTACACCGGGTCGTCCTGAACCGCGGGGTCGAGCCACAGTCCGTAGCCCTCCTCGCCGTGTTCGAAGGTCGCCTCGAGGGTGTCGGATGCCTTGCGGCGGGTGCGAGTGCCGCTCCGGCCGCCGCGCCTTCCGCGGCGCCGCCGGGCCGGCTTCTCCTCTTCTTCCTCCTCGGAATCCGGCTCGTCCTCGGCCTCCGCCTGCTCGGCTTCGGCGGCTTCGAGCTCCGCGGCGATGAGCGCGTCATCCTCGGCTCGAAGATCGATCTCGCCGTCATAGTCGACGACGGCGGCGCCTTCCGGCTCGGCGTCGGGCTCGAGGCCCTGCTCGCGCTTGAACGCTTGAATCTGCTGAACGGTGACCTCGAGCTGAT
>JALYXK010000172.1 GCA_030947145.1 Actinomycetota bacterium | reverse complement strand
CCAACCCGGCGGGCGGATCGGCCGCCTGGGCCCTCCCGGCGAAGATCGACACGATCGACATCGACGGCGTCACTTGCGAGTCGGTAGCCCTCTGCGTCGCGTTCGACGCCAACGGCAATGTGCTGGCCTCGGCCAACCCGGCGGCGAACGCCTGGACCAGGCCGGCCGACGTCGAGGGCTTCAACATCCTCTTCAGCGCCTCGTGCCCGTCGGCGAAGCTGTGCGTCGTGGTCGACGACGACGGAAACGCGATGACCTCGACGCACCCGCGGGGCGGGGCCAGCAAGTGGAGCGGCCCCACGGACATCGACCACCGCTACATGCTGACCGATGTCTCGTGTCCTTCGACGCACTTCTGCGCCGCCGTCGACGCAAACGGCCAGGTTGTGACCTCGAAGCATCCTCGCGGCGGTCGGTCCGCCTGGCGGGCCGCGAAGATCGCCCCCGGCAACGCGCTGAGCAGCATCTCGTGTCCGACCGTGCGTCTCTGCGTCGTCGTCTACACCAACGGCCGGGTCGCCACCAGCACCCGTCCCGGCCGCGGTCCTGGCGCCTGGCGCTCCGTACTCATCGACTCCGGCGATGTCCTCAAGAGCGTCGCCTGTCCGTCGGAGCTCCTGTGCGTGATCCTCACCGAGAACGGCAATGTGCTGACCTCGACCGACCCGACGGCCGGCGCGAGCGCGTGGCGCGGGCCGGCGCGGATCGACCACCGGGTGACTTTCGACATCTCCTGCCCGTCGGTCACGCTTTGCGTCGCCGTGGATGCGGCCGGAAGGACCCTGACCACGCGGAAACCGGCCGCGGGCGGCCGCAGCTGGCACCTCGGCGGCGTGGTCGATCGGGCCGGGCTCGAGGGGATCTCCTGCACCGTGCGCGCGGCCTGCGTGGCGATCGATCCGAGCGGCGCCGTAGTCAGCTCCAGCGACCCTGTCCGGGGCGCTCGCTCCTGGAGTCGGAGCCGCCTGATCGACACAGGCGGACTCGACAGCATCGGCTGCGCGCCTGCCGGGCTATGCCTGGCGGTCGACGACACGGGGCGCATCGTCGCCGGTCATTGAGCGGTGAGATCACTCAGGTCGCCGGCGCGCGACGGATCCGCCCTGAGCCCTCGCCGCGGGTCTCGGGCGGCTCGGGAGCGGTTGGGCGGATCAGCGCCCAGGTGATCATCAGCACGCCGAACACGAGCATGCCCAGGCCTGACCACAGGTCGATGTTGATCCCGGCCGCCTTGTGCTTGACGTGCGAGGAGCCGGCCACCCCGAGCGCGATCAGGATCACCGAGTAGACCACGAACAGGCCGCCGATCAGCCGGCGGACGTCGAAGCGATTGGCCGCGCGTGCGGCGCGTGCCTCCTCCTCTTCGCTGGCCCCGGTCGACGGGACCGGCTCTCCTTTGGAGCTCCCGGGGACACCGAATACTGGTTCGTCTTTGGCCACTCGAGCTCCTGCCTAGATGAAGATGATGTTCAGGATGATGACGAGCGCGATCGCGATGCCACCCAGCAGTCCCGGCGAACGCCACCACGCTTTGTCTCGATCATCGATCACGGCGTCGGGGTCATCGGCCCGGGCCAGACCCCAGACCAGCCCGCGCAACTCCTCGGCCGGCTTCGGCTTGGTCACCAGCGAGACCAGGATCATCACCACCGCATCGACGATAAAGGCGATGATCGCCTGCCAGAAGCTCGCGCTGAGCGCGGAGCCGAAATGGAAGATCGTGTGATAGGCGGCCAGACGGTTCACGGCATAGGCGGCCGCCGTCCCGGCCACCAGGCTGAAGAACCCACCCCAGGCCGTTGCCCGGCGCCAGAACATGGCGATGATGAAGGTCGCGAACAGGGGCGCGTTGAAGATCGAGAACAGGGTCTGGATGTAGTTCATGATGTTCGAGTAGCCCTTGGCCACGAACGCCGTGAGGATCGAGACCAGAACCCCGACGATCGTGACGATCCGCCCGGTGCGCAGGTAGAACGCGGGATCGCGGTCCTTGGCGAAGTAGGCCTGTACGAGGTCGTAGGTGACCACGGTGTTGAACGCGGTCACGTTCGCCGCCACCCCGGCCATGAAGGCCGCGACGAGCCCGGTAATCGCGATGCCCAGCATCCCCTCCGGAAGGAAGTTTCCGATCAGATGCGGGATCGCCGTGTTGTACTGCAGCGCCGTGCTCGACCCCCCGAGCCCCTTGACGGTCACCGCCGCGATCAGCCCCGGGAGGATGATGATCGCCGGCAGGAAGACCTTCGGCAACGCGCCGATCAGCGGTGTGCGGCGCGCCGCCGACATGTTGCTGGCCGACAAGGCGCGCTGGACCTCGGCGAAGTTGGTCGTCCAGTAGCCGAACCCCAGCACGAACCCGAGCCCGAACACCAGCCCGACCCAGTCCGAGCCGATCGGGTTGGTCACGTGGTGGATCCCCAGGCCATGCCACGCGTGCAGCGCGTGCTCGCCCAGCTTCGGGAAGGCACGTACCTTGTTCTTGAGCCCGTTGATGCCGCCGATCGAGTGGAGCGCCACCAGCGTCAGCGGGAACAGGGCGGCGACGATGACGAAGAACTGGAGGACCTCGTTGTAGATCGCCGAGGTCAGCCCGCCCAGGGTGATGTAGACCAGCACGAGCGCGGCGGCGACGAGGATGGCGACGGCCACCGACCAGCCCAGCATCAGGTGAATGATCAGGGCCAGGGCGAAGAGGTTGACGCCCGAGATCAGCACCGTGGCCAGGGCGAACGTCCCGGCGTTGAACGCGTGGGTCGCCTCGTTGAAGCGCAGCCGGAGGTACTCGGGCACCGAACGGACCTTGGCCCCGTAGTAGAACGGCATCATCACGATCCCGAGGAAGACCATCGCCGGCACGGCGCCGAGCCAGTAGTAGTGGACCGCCGCGACGCCGTATTGGGCTCCGTTGGCGGCTTGGCCGAGGATCTCCAGGGCGCCGAGGTTGGCGGCTATGAACGCCAGGCCGGTGATCCAGGCCGGCAGCGATCGGCCCGACAGGAAGAAGTCCAGATCCGTCTTGATGGCCAGCCGGGCGACGAAGCCGATGCCCAGGACCACGACGAAGTAGATCGCCAGGATCACGTAGTCGATCGTGCTCGGGTGCAGTCTCAGCATGACAGCCCTCTCATCCTCGAGCCGCTACCTACCCCACGGAGTGCTCGATCACACCCAATCGCTCGATCTCGATCCGGACCACGTCTCCGGACTGGAGAAACCGGGGCGGATCGAGGGCCTGGCCCACCCCGCTCGGGGTGCCGGTGAGGATCAGGTCACCCGGTCGCAAGGTGCAGGTCTGCGCGATGAACTCGACCAGATGCTCGCACCCAAAGATCAGATCGGAGGTCGAGCTGTCCTGCCGCAGCTCGGTATTCACCCAGGTGCGCAGCCGCAGGTCGCCGGCGTCGGGGACCTCGTCCGCCGTGGTCACCCACGGGCCGAACGGGCAGAAGGTGTCGGGCCCCTTGGCCCGCGTCCACTGCGGCTCGCGACCCTGGAGGTCGCGGGCGGTCACGTCGTCGGCCACGCAGTAGCCACCGATCGATCCACCCGCGCCGATGACGATCGCCAGCTCGCCCTCGTAGTCGAGCCGCCGCACGACCTCGGGGCAGCGCACCGGGCCGCCGGGCGGCGCGACCGATCCCGCCACCTTGACGAACACGATCGGCTCCTCGGGCGGCGTGGCGCCGGTCTCCGCGACGTGGGCCGCGTAGTTGAGGCCGATCCCGTAGATCGTCCCCGGAGCCGGGATCGGAGCCAGCAGCTTGACCTCGGACAGCGGCCACGAATCGCCGTCGGCGGCGCCGGTGCAACGACCCGAGAGCACGTCGATCACCGATCGGCCGTCGGCGAAGGCGATCACGCGTTCGCTCTCCACGGCGCCCGCCAGGGGCTCGTCTCGCCCGGGCTCCAGAAAGGTGGCAAGCCTCACGGGTCGGCAGCCTATTGGACTGCGGCCCCCGACGCCGGGCGGGCCAGCAACCGGCTAGCGGTTGCTCCCGGCCATCGCGTCGGCCACGGCGCCGGCGTCGGCGGCGACGTGCTCGACCGGCAGCCCGAGCGCGCGCGTCTTGCTGATCAGGTCCAGGCGCATCCAGCGCGATACGCCGAGCGGTAGCGTCGAGATGATGATCTCGTTGTAGTGCCCGAGGTGAACGGCGTCCTGGATCGCCATCAGCGGCTCGGAATCCCCCACGTTCCCGGTCACGTCCGACCCGGCGGCCTCGGAGAGCTTGGGCAACGCCTGGGCGAGCACGTTCCTGGCGTCATCGTGCCCCGTGTCGTGCGGGTTCAGCACCTTGGCCATGCCGTGAGGCCGCCGCGGCACCACGAGATGGAACTTGGCCGGGCCTTGCTGCGCGCGTTCGCGAACCGCATCCAGCAGATCGGGCGTAGCGGCGGTCTGGTGCGCTACGACGAGGACGTTGGCCGGCTCTGACATGAGCTCACCTCCGAGGACGACTCAAGGTATGGCAGTCGAGCCAGTATCCCATCATGTGCCAGTTGCCACAAGGCCGAGGTCTCCGAGCCCGGGCCTCGTCGGCACGGCGCGGCTAATCCAGCCGATACTGCCCGCGCGCCACGACCACGGCGCAGCCGCCCACGGTCACGCGCTCGGTCGCGCCGGCGGACCCGTACGCGCAGGCTTGCAACAGCGACGGGCGCGCGACCTCAGCCCCTTGCCGGATCACCACCGGCTCCCCGAAGGCGATCCGGCCATGGCGGGCCAGATGCAGCGCGAGCGGACCCGCCGCCGATCCGGTGGCCGGATCCTCGGGGACGCCGAGGCCCGGACCGAACATCCGCGACTTGACGGCGGTCCCGGAGCTGGCAAAGCAGCTCACGCCGATCGCGCCGAGCGCCGCCAGGGCGTTCAGATCGGGCCTCAGCGCGGCCACCTCCGCCTCGCTGGGTAGCGCGACATAGACATGCCGGGCGCCGTTGTCGTAGACCTCGACCGGTAGTTCGGCCTCTCCCAGGCCGAGCGCTCGCAACAGCTCGTCCGCCCGCTCGAAGGGGGCGACGCCGGGGATCGGCTGCTCCATCTCGCCGAACACGATCTCGCCGTTCTCGCGCCGGAGCTCGATCGGGACCACCCCGGAGCCGGTCTGCAACCGCACGGTGCTCGCGCCCAGGCGCTGGCCCACGACAAAGGCGGTGCCCAGCACGGGATGGCCGGCGAACGGCAGCTCGGTGGCCGGCGTGAAGATCCGCACGCGGGCATTGGCATCGGCCTCGGGCGGGAGCACGAACACGGTCTCGGACAGGTTGAGCTCGCGGGCGGTCCGCTGCATCCGCGCCTCCTCGACGCGGCTGCCCTCGGTGAAGACCGCCAGCTGGTTGCCCTCCAGCGGGGTGTCGGTGAAGACGTCGAGGATCTCGTATGGATGCATCGGCTCAGTGACCATCTGCCATCTCCAGCAGCTTGGTGACGGTCGTCCAGTTGCGGGTCGTGGCGGTCACGCCCAGACCCTTGCCGGCGAGAGCATTCCACAGTTTCGAACGCGCCACCCCCTCGGGATGCCAGGCGTACAGCTCGCGGCCGGCCGCGACGAATCGCTCGGTGTCCCCCACGACCGCATCGAGTTTCTCGAGCACCGCGGGGTCGAGCTCGGCCGAGAGGAAGCTGACCTGGTAGGGCTTGGGATTGGTGGCGACATCCGCGAGCGGGTTGCCGGCCACCACCGCGGCCAGCTCGTCCCGGGTCCGGACCACGACGGCGATCTTCAGCCCGAATGCCGTCTCGATCAGCCGCTGGCAGTCGCGGGCCAGGTCCTCGGCCGAAGCCTCGCTGCTGACCACGATGTTGCCGCTCTGCAGGTAGGTGCCGACGTCGTCCAGGCCGGCGTCCTGCAGCCGCTGGCGCAGCTCGGGCATGGCTATGCGGTTGCGCGACCCGAGATTGATGCCGCGGAGCAGAACGATCTTCCGCTCCGACATCAAAAAAGCGACTCCTGACCCTGGTGAGACGGGCCTTCGGAGCGAGCTGAGCCGACCTCCTGGCCGAGCGCGATCGCCACGTCGCGGGCGATCGCGGCCTCCGAACGCGAGGCGACGATCGGATCGTCGATTCCCTCAACGTGGACGAGCGTGCGGCGCCCATCGCCCCGGCGCGGGCCCTCGAGCGGGATCAGCGCATACACCCGGTCGGCCCGGACGAACTTGCCGTAACCGAGGGGAACCATCGGAGCGCTGCCTCGAGCCACCGTCCGGGATCCTAGTGCCGCGGCCTGTCAGCGATCGAGGATCAGGCCGAGCCGGCGCTCGAGCGCCTCGGCGAGCACGGAGCGCACGGCCCCCTCCTCGAAGCGCTCGACCAGCGCGGAGAGGAAGCCCTCGATCACCAGCCGCTTGGCGGCCGGCTCCCGCAGCCCCCGCGAGCGCAGATAGAACAGCTGCTCGGGATCGACCTGGGCGATCGCCGCCGCATGGGTGCAGCGGACGTCGTTGGCCTGGATCTCCAGGCCGGGGATCGCGTCGGCATGGGCGCGCTTGGACAGCAGCAGGTTCCGCGATTCCTGGAACGCGTCGGTCTTCTGCGCCCCCGGGTCGACGATGATGTTGCCCCGCCAGACGGCCGAGGACCGATCCTGGAGAACGCCCCGGAAGGCGAGATCGGAGGTCGTGTTGGCGGCGGCGTGCTCCTGGGTGGTGTCGAAGTCGATGTGCTGGCGGCGGTGGGTCGCGTAGGCCCCGGTGACGCGGGCATCCGCGCCCTCGCCGCCCAGCCGGGTATCCATCTGCACTCGTCCGCGGGCCGAGCCGAAGCCCAGCGCCACCCAGTCCAGCCGCCCATCGCGCGAGATCTCGGCGCGATGCGTGCCAAAGATCCAGCTGCGCTCCGATAAGTCCTGGCCGGAGACGAACCGAAGCCGGGCGTTGTCGCCCACGACGAGCTCGACCACGGTGTTGAACAGGCCCTCGACCTCGTCGGAGGCCGACGAATACTGCTCCCAGACCTCGGCCTGCGCGCCTGCCTCGACCACGATCAGCGTCCGGCGGTGCAGCTCGGTCCCGCTGGCGCCTTGGACGGCGGTGAGCAGGATCGGCCGCTCGAGCGCCACGCCCCGCGGCACGTAGACGAACGCGCCGCCGCGGAAGCCGGCGTCGTTGCGGGCCACGAACATGTCGTCGCTGCCGATGATCGTGCCCAGATACCGCTGCACCAGCTCGGGATGGGTCTGCGCCGCCGACTCGAGCGACGCGATGACGACACCGTCGGGCAGCTCTCCGCTGAGCGTCGTCTCGCCGGCGTCGAGCTGGCTCAGCTCGATCGCGTCCGGGACCCCGTCGAACAGGCGCTCCGCGGCGCTCGCCGGCGCGGCTCCGTTCCCCGGGGCCGGCGCGAACGCGTCCAGATCAAGCCCGGAGATCTCGGTGAACTCCCAGCCGGCCTTCCCCTTGAACTGGGGAAGCCCGAGCGTCCGGCTCAATGCGGCCCCGCGCTCTCGCCGTGCGGCCAGGAACTCAGGCTCCGCGGCCTTCGTACTAGCCAATCGAACCCTCCATCTGCAGCTCGATCAGCCGGTTCATCTCGACGGCGTACTCCATCGGGAGCTCCTTGGTGATCGGCTCGATGAAGCCGTTGACGATCAGCTTCGACGCCTCTTCCTCGTTGATCCCGTGCGACATCAGGTAGAAGAGCTG
>JALYXK010000165.1 GCA_030947145.1 Actinomycetota bacterium | reverse complement strand
GGTCCGCCGGCTGCAGGCCGACGCCGCCCTCCGCGCGCGGCTGCGCTCCGGCGGCGCGCGGACGGCCGCCCGGCACACCGAGCCGGTCTTCAACCAGGCGGTGCTGGCCGCACTCAGCGCCGCCTGTAGTCGTCCCGGGTGCTCGTGCTCTGGCGCGATCTAAACTGTTTGCCATGTCCGGCCACTCGAAATGGCATTCGATCAAGCACAAGAAGGCGGTAGTCGACGCCCGGCGAGGCCAGCACTTCACCAAACTAGCCCGGGCGATCACGGTGGCGGCGCGCGAGAGCGGCGGCGATCCCGACGGCAACCCGTCGCTCGCCCTGGCCATCCAGAAGGCGCGTGACGCCTCCATGCCCAAGGACAACATTGAGCGCGCGATCGCCAAGGGCACCGGCGAGGGCGTCGATGCGGATCAGATCGAGACCGTGCTCTACGAGGGCTACGGTCCCGGTGGGGTGGCCCTGCTGATCGAGGCGCTGACCGACAACCGCAATCGCACGGGCGCCGACGTGCGCCACATGCTCTCCAAGCACGGCGGCAACCTCGGCGAGCCCGGCTCGGTCTCCTACCTGTTCGACAAGCGCGGAGTGATCCTGGTCGACGCTTCGCGTTACGACGAGGACGACTTGATCGCCGCGATCGATGCCGGCGCGGAGGACATCGTGCTCGACGAGGACGTCTACGAGATCATCACCCAACCCGGCGAGCTGGGGCGGGTACGGACCGCCCTGACCGAGTCCGGCGTGGAGCTCGAGAGCGTCGATGTTACCCAGCGGCCGCAGGTCCGGGTCGAGGTACAGGAGGCCGACGCGGCGAGGCTGATGAAGCTGATCGACGCCCTGGAGGAGTCCGACGACGTCGGCTCGGTCCACGCCAACTACGATGTCAGCGCGGAGGTCCTCGAGAGGATCGCGGGCTGAATCCACGGACCTCCGTTGGAGGTCCTCGGGAGGATCGCGGGCTGAATCCACGGACCTCCGTTGGAGGTCCTCGGGAGGATCGCGGGTTGAATCCACGGACCTCCGTCCGAGGTACGCGAACGAATCGCCGGCTGAGCCGCGGCGGCACGCCGCCGGCCTCGGCTCGCTACCCTCCGGCGTCGCGATGACCAAGCGCTCCCTCCTCACCGCCATCCTCGTACTGCTCGCCGCCGGCCTGACGGCGTGCGGCAGCTCGTCGAAGGCCCCAGGCATCATCCTGGCTCCCTCCGCCGGGGTCACGGTCGGCACCGGCACCGCGGTCACCACCACGCCGACGACGCCCACCACCACCACGCCCACGGCGACGACGCCGAAGCCGCCCTCGCCGCTGTCGAAGAAGCCCGCCGTCGGCGTCCCCTCTGGGTCGCCGCCGAAGTCGCTCGTGGTCAAGGACCTGATCAAGGGAACCGGAGCGGTGGCCAAGACCGGGAGCAGCATCACGGTCAACTACGTGGGCGTGCTTTACCAGGGCGGCAAGGAGTTCGACTCCTCGTGGAAGACCGGCGCGCCGTTCGCGCCCTTCACGCTCGGCCAGGGCGCCGTGATCCCCGGGTGGGACAAGGGGCTGGTGGGGATGCAGGTGGGCGGCCGCCGGGAGCTGATCGTCCCCCCGAGCCTCGCCTATGGAGCCAAGGGCAGCCCGCCGGCGATCCCGGCGAACGCCACGCTCATTTTTGTGGTCGATCTGCTCGGCGCTTCGTAGCTTTCCGCTCGCGGCGCTCCCGCCGCCGATCCTCTGCCTGAGGGGCTTGCGCCTCGCCCCCGGCCGCCGAAGTCCCGTCGTCCGCTTCCTGGACCGGCTCGAGCCGGCGCACGCGAAACAGCGGCACGGGACCCGCCACTCCCTTGAGCTTGTGACGCCCGGCACTTGACCAGTCGAACCCGTCCGGCACCGCGTCGTGCACGTCGGCCGTGGCCAGGACGCTGCCCGGCCGGGCGATCCCGGTCACGCGACTGGCCAGGTTGACCGAGTGGCCGAAGAAGTCGCCGGAGCGCTGCAGCGCGGGACCGAGCGCGATGCCGGCGCGAAGGCTCGGCAGCTCGGCTCGTTCGACCGCCTCGACGAGGGTCAGCGCGGCCTCGATCAAGGGCGCGGGTTCGGCGCTGACGAACATCGCGGCGTCGCCGATCGTCTTGACCAGGCGCACCTGAGGCGAGGTCACCTCTGCGGCGAGCTCGGCCAGTCTTCCCGCCACCGTGCCCAGTTCTTGCACCTCGACCTCGCCGCCCAGCCGGGTGAAACCGACCAGGTCGGCGAAACAGATCGTCATGGCCTGCGCGCCGGCGAGCTGGCCGGCCGTCAATTCGGCCCGACCGATCATCCCCCGGCTGACGCTCTCGCGCAGGTGGGCGCTGAACGCGGCGATCAGAACCGGCGAGAGCGCCGGCATCAGCTCCTCGGCCAGCGTGGCGAAGCGAACCGCCACGGCATCCTCGCTGTCGCCCGGTTTCAGGAACGAATCGGCAAATGCCGCGGCGGTGGTGGCGGCCAGCCGCGCCATCGCGTCGCCGAGCACCCGGGTGACCTCGACCAACGCGTCCTCCGCCAGGCCGACGTCGAGGAACAGCTTGGTCGAGCGCGCCGCTTCGAAATCGGCCGCTCCGAACACGCGATCGTCCTGGCCGGCCTGGGGAAGCCCCAGCAGGCGACGCATCCGCAGCATCAGAGCCGCCGGCGTGCCGGTCTCCGCCTCGATCTCCCGGGCGGTGAAACGCCCGCCCAGCACCTGCTCGACCGGCAGCAGGGCGAGCCGGTCCTCCTTGACGGCGGAGCGCAGGTCATCCAAGCTGAACCCGTCGGCCAGCAGACGCTCGAGCAGCAGCTCGCGGGCCGGACGCTCATCGCCCTGCAGGCCGTCGAGCAGTCCGGCCGAAGCGAAGTCCATCCCACCATCCTCCCGGAAATCCATACCGTCCGCTAGCATCGCCGCCCTCGCGCGGCCCCTCGCTGCCTCGGCGCCCGCCCAAGCCGACCACGACCTCTCACACCAGATGCTTTCCATCCTGATGCCGGTCTACAACGAGTGCGAACGCGTAGAGCGGGCGATCGCCGAGGTGCTCGCCACGGAGCTGCCCACCGAGTTCGAGCTGATCGTCGTCGACGACGGGTCGACCGACGGGACGGCCGAGATCCTGGACGTCGGAGACTGGAGTGAGCGGGTTCGCCTGTTCCGTCACGACCACAACCAGGGCAAGGGCGCGGCCGTCCGGACCGCGCTGGCGCAAGCCAAGGGGGAGTTCGCGGCGATCTTCGACGCCGATCTCGA
>JALYXK010000133.1 GCA_030947145.1 Actinomycetota bacterium | reverse complement strand
GCTTCGCGCCGTCCGCGCGGTCGAGTGAAATCGGTCTGGCTCGAGCGCACCCTGATCGGGGTGGCGTCGCTCGTGCTGTCGATCGGGCTGATCATCCTGCTCTCGGGATACTTCACCAGCCGTGATCAGGCCGGTGTCACCGGGATTCAGAGCCGGATCGGGCTGGCCTTCCCCGATCTCGGGCACCGGCATCTGATCCCCGGCGAGCCGCACCCGCTCTACAACTCGATCCCCCCCACCAGCGGCGCGCATCTGGACGTGCCGGTCACGCGCGACCCGTCCAGGCTGAGCGACGATCAGCTGCTCCAGGCGCTCGAGGAGGGTGACATCGTCTTCGTCTATGGAGGCCGGCTGCCGCCCCCGGGGCTGAACGCGCTGGCCCGCGCGGTCGCCGGACCGTTCACCGCCGCGCTGGCCCGGGCCGGTCAGGCGGTGATCCTGGACCGCCGGCCCGGCACCGTCGGGCTGATCGGGCTGGCCTGGACGCGGGTCGTCCGTGTGAGCGCGCCCAACGACTCGCTGCTGCGCCAGTTCGCCGAGGTCTGGCTCGGCCGAGGCGCCGGCGCGAAGTAGACAGCGTGGCTAGGGGTTCTCGGCCGACGCGGGGGCCATCCGGAAGCTGAAGATCCGCTCGGCCTCGATCCGCCAGTACCGCGGTGCCCCGCCCAGTTCGGGGCCACCCTCGCTGCCATCGAGGAACTTGACCCAATCCGGTCCGTAGCGCGGGACGTAGATCTCGAGCAGCGTCTCTCGGAGGCCCACGCCCTCCGGTGCGCGGACGTCGACCGGCTCGGCCTGCCCGTGCACGGTGACCGCGAACTCCTCGCCGGGAAGATGGGTGGCGCTCAGAGCGGGCCGCGTCCGGAGGTGACGGGCCCGGACCGAGTCGGGCGCGGAGCCGAAATGAAACGCGCCGCGGTAGAACACGCTGTCGACGGGGCCCACGATCGGTCGCCCGTCGGCGGTGCTCGTGGCCAGCGCCAGCAGGCACATGCCGCTCAGGCGCCGGGCGAGGTCGACCGCGCTGACCCGGCGCTCGGGCGTGGTGATCCGCCGCAGATGCTCCCCGGCAGCGTCATAGCTGTGGTCGAGCAGCTCTTGGAGCGAGGTGATGTCAGCGTCGGTCTCGTGCATGTCCCAGCGCTCAGATCGCCGTCGCCGGGGTCGTTGGGGGAGTCGTGACCAGCAGGTCCCGGACGGCCACGGTCATCCGAGTGAGTACGCACAGCCGTCCGCGGTCATCGCTCATCTCGATCTCCCACACCCAGGTGCTGCGGCCCCGGTGCTTGCGGATCCCGATCGCGTGAATCGTGCCGTCGGTGATGGGACGCAGGAAGCTGGTCTGATTCGAGAGTCCCATGGCCAGCTTGCGATCGGTCCCCACCGAGATCGCGGTGGCGATCGAGGCCAGGCTCTCGGCGATCGCCGCGTAGACGCCGCCGTGGACGACTCCGGCCGGCTGCTTGAGCTCGTCGCGGACCGTCACCGACCCGGCGACACGCTCGGGCGAGAGCTCCGTGACCTCCAGACCGTAGAGCCCGTCGAAGCCGCAAGCCGGCTTGAAGGGAAGCTCGAACTCCATCGAAGAAGACCATAATGATTTTCGGTGCGCGTCATTTCGCGGCCCGCTTCTCTACCCTACGACGCCTCATGGCTTCCCTCGACAGCCTGCCCCCCGATCAGCGGGCGGTTCTGCAGCTCGTGCTGCAGCGCGGTCGCAGCTACGACCAGATCGCCCAGATGCTCTCGATCGACCGGGCGGCGGTGCGGGAGCGTGCGCTCGCCGCCTTCGACGCGATCGGTCCGCAGACGCGGGTGGGCCCGGAGCGGCGCGCGCTGATCACCGACTACCTGCTCGGCCAGCTGCCGCCGCGCGTCGCCGAGCAGACCCACGACCGCCTGGGCGAGTCGGCGACGGAGCGCGCGTGGGCCCGGGTACTCGCCTCCGAGCTGGGGTCGCTGGCCCAGGAGCCCTTGCCCGAGATCCCCGTCGACGCCTCGCGGCGCAGCCACCTCGGCGCTCCGGCTCCGCAGGACTCCGGAGCCGAGCCCGTCGCGGTGGGGTCCGGCGCGGAGCCCCCGCGCCAGGCTGCGCCTGACCCCGGGAGTCGCGATCCCTCCGACCAGGGCCCGGCGCCCAGCTCGCGCCGGGGTGGCGCCATTCTGCTGGGCCTGGGCGCCCTGGTGGCGATCATCGTGGTGGTGATCATCATCGCCACCAGCGGCGGTTCGGACAGCAAGCACAGCAACGCCTCGACGTCGACGTCCGTCGCCTCGACGCCCACCACCCCGACCACGGCCTCCACCCCGACCACGGCCACGACACCGAGCCCCACCCCGACCACCGGCACCGGGACCACCGCCGCCAAGGTGATCGGGCAGGTCAACCTCTCCTCGCCGACCAGCGCCAAGGGCGTAACCGGCGTGGCGCAGGTGGTCCAGCAGGGATCCCAGGTCGGGGTCGTGATCGTCGCCCAGGGCGTCCCGGCCAATACCAAGCACGACGCGTACGCGGTCTGGCTCTACAACTCCGCTTCGAACAGCAAGTTCCTCGGGTTCGTCAACCCCGGTGTCAAGGCCGACGGCAAGCTCCAGACCGCCGGTGTGCTCCCGACCAACGCCTCGAGCTACAAGCAGCTGCTGGTCACCGACGAGACGCAGCCCAAGCCCGCGGCGCCCGGCAAGATCGTGCTCCAGGGCGCCATCAGCATCTCCTAGGTCACGCAGCGCTCTAGTCCGTCGAGCGCCTCGTCGAGCTTCGACGCGGTGGCCCGGCGCATCATGAAGCCGCCTGTGCGCGAGTAGCCGCGGAGCTTCTGCCGCTGCTCGATCGTGACCCGGGTGCCCTGCGCATGGGGCTCGAGCAGGATCTCGGTGACCGATTCGTCCAGCACCCGCTCGAACGGCGTACCCGGAATCTCCTGCTCCCACATCCGCCGAGCCAGGGATCCGGCGATCGGTGGCTCGGAGGCCAGCAAATGAAAGTCGACGCGGACCGGCTTGCCCTTCTTCGTGACGTAGACCTGGGTCCAGCGATCGGGCTCGACCGCTTCCATCCGGGTGACCCCCGGCCACCAGCGCGGCTGGTGGTGTGGGTCCTCGATCAGCTCCCAGAGGGCTTGCGGGGAAGCGGAGACGGTGCGGGTGCGGCGGGTGCTGGTGGCCATCTGGTGAGGCTCCCGTCGGCTAGGAGTCGTAGGCGATCAGCGAGTGGACGTGACACGGCGCCAGCCGGTCGCGACCATGCAGAAAGCTGAGCTCGACCAGGAACACGCAGGCGACGATTTCCCCGCCGAGGTGGCGGACGAGGTCGCAGACCGCACCGGCGGTACCGCCGGTGGCCAGCAGGTCATCGTGGATCAGCACGCGGGCGCCGCCGGCCAGCGCGTCGGCGTGCACCTCGAGCGCGTCGATGCCGTACTCGAGCGCGTACTCGGCGCTGACCGTATCGTGCGGGAGCTTGCCCGGCTTGCGCGCCGGCACGAAGCCGGCCCCCAGTGCTCGGGCCAGCGCGCCGCCGAGAATGAATCCTCGGGCCTCGGCCGCGACGACGTAGTCCACCTCGAGCGACCGGGCGAACTGGGTCAGGCGCGAGACCGCGGCGTCCAGCGCCCGCGGGTTCAGGAGCAGTGGCGTGATGTCCTTGAAGACGATCCCCGTCCGAGGGAAATCCGGGATGTCGCGCACGAACGCCCGCAGGTTGACTCCGGAGCTCTCGGCGGCATCGACGCTCATCGCCGGGCTCAGGTGGCAATCTTGCGCAGATCGCGGATCAGCAGCAGATGCTTGAGATGGGTGGTGACCGAGGCCAGGTTCTCCAGCGCCTCGATCGCTTCCTTGCGGCGCTCGGGGTTGCGGGAGCGCAGGGCCGGGGCGAGGATGCTCTGGAGCAGCTGCGCTTCGCGGTCCGCCGAGGATCGGAACACCCGGAGGTTGCGCCCACCGACGCCGTAGCGGGCCAGCTCCGAGACGGCCCGGGCGATCTCGCGCTCCGTCTCGTCGAAATAGCGCGACCCAGCGCGGACCTCGCCCTTGATCACTCCGAAGTCGACCAACTCGGCGACCAGCTTGGCGCTCGCCCCCGTCTCCTCCACCACCTCGTCGAGCGAGTACAGCGACGCCGGATCCCGTCCGGTCACGCTGGCCCGCCGCATCGGACGGGCGTCGCCGGGTGGGGTCACCTCGCGCTCGGCCCGGCCGCCGGCCAGCTCCTGGCGGATCACCCGCAGCGGTAGGAACTCGTCGCGCTGGAGGCGCAGGATCGTGCGCAGCCGCTGGATGTCGTTCTGGTTGTAGAGGCGGTAGCCGCCCTGGGTACGGCGCGGGGTCAGCAGCTTCTGGTCCTCGAGATAGCGGATCTTGGAGATCGAGATGTCCGGGAACTCCTGCACCAGCGCCTTGCAGACCGAGCCGATCGTGACCGCCTTCTGACGCGGCCGGGTGGCCGGCTTGGCCTCGGGGCGCTCTATCTCGGGGGTGCTCATCAGCGACTCAGGAACGCCAGTTTGTATTTGCCGATCTGCAGCTCATCGCCATCGCTCAGCCGATGCGACTCGATCCGCCGGCGGTTGACGTAGGTGCCGTTCAGCGAACCCAGGTCGTCGAGAAAGTGCTCGTCGCCGCGGGCCACGATGACCGCGTGGTCGCGCGAGACCGTGACGTCGTCGAGGAAGATGTCGCTGTCCGGTCGCCGGCCCACGGTCAGCCGTTCCCCCTCCAGGGGGAACGTCTCGCCCGCTCGGCCGCCGCCCGCGCGGATCACCAGCGTCGCGCCACGAGCCACGACCTCCTCGAGGGCGAGCTCCTCGATCTCGCCGGTCTCGCCGACCCGGTAGGTCGCCGTGGTAGCTCCGGCGGGAGCCTCCGAAGTGACTAGGAAGGCGCCACAGCGTTGGCAGTAGTTGGCGCCGTCGGCGTTAGCGAAACCGCACTCGGGGCAGTGCTGAGCCACCGCGAAGAATCGCCACCCAACGCGTCAGTTGGTGTCCGCGCCCGGCACCCGACCGGCGAGGATGTCCGTTAGCTGCTGCACGTCGGCGCCGGAGATCACCAGCTCGCCGCCCTCCTCCTTCTTGCGCAGCCGGTTGACGAGCTCGGCGCGCAGGATGTCGATCTTCCCGTGCAGGATCCGTCGCTTGTAGGAGACCTCCATCTCCTCCTCGGTTAGCTGCTTGATCAAGTCCTTGAGCTCCTGGTCCGTCAATGAGCCGAGGTCCGGAAACGTTTCCATGCGGTGAACTAACCCCCGTGCTGCGTGTCGTGGTTCGGGCGAGAGTCGAGTATACCCGGGCGAACCAGAGGGTCAATCTGAGCTTGAGACTTTGCCGTCCTGCGCCGCGCGCGTCTGCTCGATTCCCGACCGAACGTACAGCGCCGTGGCCAGCAAGGCCAGGGCCATCCCGAGATACAGCATGATCAGCGCCAGCCAGTGCACGCCGGCCATGGCCAGGAACGGAGCCGACATCGTCGGCCCCACGCCGATCCGGCCGGCCCAGTTGATCTTCAGATCGATGCCGCGGCGCAACCCGTAGCGGCTCAGCGCGAGCATGAACACCTCGCGTCCGATCACCACCGCCAGCGCCCAGCGGGGCAGCAGCTGGAAATGCCAGGCCACCAACATCCCGGAGATCACCAGCAGGCGATCGACGATCGGGTCGAGCAGCGCGCCGAGCCGGCTGTACTGGCCGGTCAGCCGGGCTGTGAACCCGTCGAGATAGTCCGCCCCCCCGATCACGGCGAACAGGATCGCCGCTAGTGCGTCCTGACCGCCGTGGCTGGACAGGGCGATCACCAGGAACACCGGGATCAGCGCCAGCCGCACGAACCCGATGGCGTTGGGAATGGTCCAAGGGTTCAGCGGTTGACCGGACAGCGTCTGCGTGGGCGGCGGCCCGGAGCGGTCGACGCCGAACAGCCGGCGCCGGCTGACCGATCTCAGGGGAGGCCGCGCCACAGCTCGGCCACCGCCTCGGCGGCTCCCGTCAACGGGACCGTCCGCTTCTCGGGACCCCGCCGGACCTGAACCTCGAGCTCGCCGGCCGCCAGCGTGCGGCGGCCGATCGTCACCCGCACCGGGCAGCCGAGCAGCTCGGCGTCGGCGAACTTGTCCCCCGGTCCGGCGTCGCGGTCGTCGTAGATCACCCGCAGCCCGAGCTCCTGCAATTCGCCGTAGAGGCCGTCGGCCAGCGTCCGCTCCTCGCTGCCCGCCTTGCCCAGGACGACGACGTGCACATCGAACGGCGCCATCGTCCGGGGCCAGGAGATGCCCTGCTCGTCGGCGAACTGCTCCACCGCGGCGGCCGCGGCCCGGGCGGGCCCGAACCCGTAGCAACCCATCCACACGAACTGCGCCTTCCCCGACTCGTCCAAAAATGTGGCCCCGAGCGGCTCCGAGTAGCGCGTACCGAGCTTGAAGATGTTGCCGACCTCGATCGCCGGCTCGATCCGGATCGCCGCGCCGCCGACCGTGTCGCCGGCCAGCACGCTGCGTACGTCGGCGCGCTCGAAGTCGAAGTCTCGCCCCGGCTGCACGCCGCGCAGGTGGGCGTCGGGCCGGTTGGCCCCCGTGATGTAGGAACCGGACCCGTCCGCCGCCACCGCGTCGTCGAGCACGATTGGCATCTGCGCGCCCACCGGACCGATGAAGCCCGGCGGGCCCAGCCGCTCGGCGACCTCCTCGGGGCGCGCGGGACGAAAGTCGACCCCCAGCGCGCCCCGCAGCTTGAGCTCATTGACGCGATGGTCGCCGCGCACGATCACCAGCCGCATGGCGTCCCCGTCGACGATCACCGGGAACGCCTTCAACAACGTCGCCGCGTCCACGCCGAGCGAGCCCGCGACCTGATCGACCGTCGTCATGCCGGGCGTGTGCACCTCCTCCGGCGCGGCCGGCCCGGAGGGCAGCGACACCGTCTGCGGCTCGGCGCTGGCCACCTCGACGTTGGCCGCGTAGCCCGGGGCGAGCGCCACCTCGTTCTCGCCGGCCAGGCACGGCGCCATGTACTCGTGCGCGCCGAGGCCACCCATCATCCCCACGTCGGACTCCACTCGGTACCACTCGAGCCCGAGGCGATCGAGGATCCGGTCGTAGGCCGTGATGTGCTTCTGGTAGCCGACCTCGAGCCCGTCGGCGTCGCGGTCGAACGAATAGGCGTCCTTCATGATGAACTCGCGAGTGCGCAGCACCCCGGCCCGGGGCCGCGGCTCGTCGCGCTCCTTGATCTGGAAGTGGTAGAGGATCAGCGGCAGCTCGCGGTAGGAGCGCACCGCGGCGGCGACGTGCCCGGTGACGATCTCCTCGTGGGTCATGGCCAGCACCATCTCGGCGCCGCGGCGGTCCTGCAGCTTGAACAGCTCGTCGATGTCGTAGCGACCGGTGCGCTTCCATGGCTCGGCCGGGTGCAGCACCGGCATCAGCATCTCCAGGCCGCCGATGGCGTCCATCTCCTCGCGGACGACCTGCACGATGTTCTGATGCACCCGCCAGCCGGCGGGCAGCCACGACCACAGGCCGGCGCCGATCTGGCGGATCAGACCGGCCCGCACCATCAGTTGGTGCGAGACGGCTTCGGCGTCGGCGGGCGGCTCGCGCTCGGTGGGCAGGAAGTAGTTCGAGAGTCGGGTCATCGCTGCGGGAAAGCCTACCCGGGCGCCTGGCCGCGACCCGGGTGGCGTCATCCCCGTTTGAACCCGTCGGGCGCGGGGAGGTCTGATAGAAGTGACATTCAAGTTCGAATAGACCGTCTGCAAGGAGCCACCGCCCCATGGCCTACTCAGTTCCGGACCTACCCTACGG
>JALYXK010000392.1 GCA_030947145.1 Actinomycetota bacterium | reverse complement strand
GAGCCCGGCGCCTGGCGGGTGCGCGGCATGGCCACGGCGGCCGACGCCCGCGGTCAGGGCGCCGGCACTGCGGTCCTCGACGAGCTGGTGCGGCACGCGAGCGAGCGCGGCGCGTTGCGCGTGTGGTGCAACGCCCGCACTCCGGCGCGCTCCCTGTACGAGCGGGCCGGATTCAGGCCGGTCTCCGACGAGTTCCAGCTGCCGGAGATCGGTCCCCACTTCGTGATGGAGCGCTTGCTTCCCGGTTAGAGCTTGCGGCGGCGGGCGTTCCCGCTCAGGGCCACTTCAAGCGCGGCGGGCTCGAGCTGAGCCTCCAGCTCGGCGAGCTGCCGGCGCTGTCGAGTCGACTCGCGGTGAACCGAGTCCTGGAGCCCCGCGACCATCTTCTCCAGGTGGGCGGTGCGCTCCTCGAGCCCCGACAACGTTACCTCCGCAGGAGCGGAGAGATCCTCGGGTGCCTCCGAATTCCTGGCGGCGTCGCCGCGGCGCATCTGCATGACCCGCGCGATCAGTTCCTGGCGTTGACGCATCTCGGTGCGCCTAGAGCGCCTGAACGTTGACCGCCTTGGGTCCCTTGGCCCCGGCCTCGGCGTCGTAACTGACCTTGGCTCCCTCGGCCAGCGAGCGATAGCCGTCGCTGCCCACGATCGCGGTGTGGTGGACGAACAGGTCCTTGGACTCGTCATCGGGCGTGATGAAGCCAAAGCCCTTGTCGTTGTTGAACCATTTGACGGTTCCGGTAGCCATTGTTCCCTCCGGCGATGATGTGTGCTGCGAACGAGGAGATTGCGATGAGCAATGGCTACGAGCGCGGGCACTGCGGTGCCGAGCTATACACCCGACCTGATACGCGAACGGTAGCGACATTCATCACTCTGAGCGCGCGGCTGGTCGCGCGCGCGAGACGCACGGTTTTTCGGGGTGCTACGGTCAGGTAGGAGGGCGGCGTCGTCGCCCGCGAGGTTCTCGTTGCCGACGCAGCGGATTTTCCTCCGATCCTGTGACCGCGCCGGGCTACGAAGGAGACGGGTGACCACGTGAAGAGCACACGAGAAAGAGCCGAGGAGAAGCGCCAGGCCAAGCTCGAGTACGTGCGTGAGCAAGTGGAGAGCGGCTCGCTGGTGATCCGCCAGATGACCGACGAGGAGCGCCAGAAGAATCCCGCGCGCCCCGTCCAGCCGAAGCGCTTCGGCAGGCGGTGAGCCTGCCGGAACGAGACGGTCTGATCGCGCGCCTGAAACAGACGCGCCGCCTGGCCACGCCGAGTGGTCCGGCGCCAGCGCCCGAGGCCGACCCGGTCCGCTTCCGAGCCCTGGAAACGCGGATCTCGCATCTGGAGGCGCTACTGGAGGGACTCCAGGACTCCGTGCACCGTGAGTCGGCCCGGCAGAGCAGGCGGATCGCCGAGCTCGAGGCACGGACCGAGCCGGCCGCGCTGGCGATAGCCCTGAGCCGGAACGCCCGCGACCGCGGGTTGTGATCGGTGAGCTCGAGCCGAGAGATCGAGCAGCTCGAGGCGGAGACCCAGTACTACCGGGATCGCGTCTCGGTACTGCGGGCGCGGCTCTACGGTCGGGGTACGGCCACGAGCGCGCGGCTGGAAGAGCTCGAGCGCGGTCTGGAGCGCGCCGAGGTCCGGCTGCGCGAGCGGCGCCGGCGCGAGACGCACCCACGTGACGCTCCGGCGTAAATGCCTCCCGCGCGAGTAGGGACCCATGAACTGGTCGGAGGTATTCGTGGTCTTCCTCGTCTCCCATCTCGCGGGCGACTACCTACTGCAGACGGAGTTTCAGGCGCTCAACAAGCGCGGCGGCCTGACCGGCGCTCCGGCCCGGCGCCGCGCCCTGGTGAACCACGTGCTCACCTACACGCTGATCTTCGTGCCAGCGCTGCTCTGGCTGTCGGGCAGTCTCGGCGTCGGCGGCATGATCGGCGTGGCGGCGCTGATCGCGATCCCGCACCTGATCCAGGATGACGGCCGGCTGCTGACCCTGTACGGCGAGAAGGTCAAGAACACCGATATCAGCAAGTACCCGATGCTGGGCGCGGCCATGGACCAGTCGCTTCACGTGATCGCCCTGTTTCTGCTCGCGCTGCTGATCGGCACCTGACCGCCGGTCCGCGGGTGACGGCGGGATACCGAACTTTGGCGATTCAGTCCCGCATGCCGGGACTAAATCGCCAGACTTCGAAGGCTGGCGCGTTCCGGGGGCGCCACCACCTCCCGCAGCACGCCACCCTCCCACCATCATCGCTGTAGTTCGTCCCAGACCCACCAACCGTCCCACCGCAGCAGCGCGGCAGACCCACCCCGCGCCCCCGCGCCCCGACAGCCGCTCAGTCGCCAGGGGTGAGCGCCACAACCGGAATCGGCCGCTTAGTCTTGGCCTGGTAGGCGTCGTAGCGGTGACCATTGGCGTCATCGACGATCCGCCATAACCGCTGGAAGTCCGGGTCATCGTGCGTGATCTCCGTCGCCGTCGCGGGCTGGCGAGCCCGGCCGAGCTGGATCTCGACGTTGGGCTCGGCGCGGAGGTTGTGCAGCCAGGCCGGAGCGGCATCGGCCCCGCCCGCGGACGGCACCACCAGGTAGCGCTCCCCGTCCTTCGCGTAGACCAGGGCGTTGGTGCGGATCTGGCGGCTGCGTCGCCCGGTCGTTCGGAGCAGCAGCGTGGGCACGCCGAGCAGGCGGTGGCCGACCCGCCCGTCGGTGCTTTTGTATAGAAACTCGTGGGCCCGCAGGATGTTGTGGAACACCTGCTCTTGGATGCTCATGCTCAGTCCTCGCGCTGTTTCAGTTCTCGCTTGAGAATCTTGCCGGTTGGGTTGCGGGGCAGCTCGTCGATGAAGATCACCTGACGGGGGACCTTGTAGTTGGCCAGGTTGTCCTTGACGAACTTCTTGACCTCGTCCTCGCTGACGCGGGCCTGGCCTTCCCGCAGGACCACGTAGGCCTTGAGCCGTTGCCCGAAGTCCTCGTCCTCGACGCCGAACGCGGCGGCGTCGGCGATCGCCTGGTGGGTGACCAGCAGCTCCTCGACCTCGCCGGGGAACACGTTCTCGCCGCCGGAGACGATCATGTCGTCGTCGCGGCCGTCGATGTAGAGCCGTCCGTCCTCGCCGATGTGCCCGACGTCACCGGTCGACAGCAACCCGTCGATGATGTCCTTCTGGCCGCCGCCGGTGTAGCCCTCGAACGGCATCGAGGTGCCGACGAAGATCCGACCCTGCTGGCCGGCCCGCAGCTCGTGGCCCTCTTTGTCGTAGATCTTCACCCGGGACCCCAGCGCCGGCTTGCCGACCGAGGTCGGCGCCTCGCGGACGTCCTTGGGGGTGGCCAGCGTCGCGACGGCGACCTCCGTCGATCCGTAGAGGTTGTAGATCACCTCGCCGAGCAGCTCGGTCGCCTTCAGCGCGACCTCGGCCGGCAGCGCCGAGCCGGCGCAGAAGACGACCCGGAGCGAGCTCAGGTCGTGCCGTTTGACCGCCTCCTCGCCCAGCGCGATCACCCGCTGGAGCATCACCGGCACGACGCACACGCCGGTGGCCCGGTTGCCCTCGATGTCGTCTAGGAAGGTCTCGGCGTCGAAGCGGCGCCGCAGGACGGTGTTGGCGCCGAGGCTGATCGACAGCAGCGCGATGATCAGGCCGGTGCCGTGGAACAGGGGCGGGGCGATCACGTTGGCCTCACGCGCGCGCATCGGCAACCGCTCGAGCAGCGAGCCGGGCACGATGAAGCCGCGCGGCTCGGCCCGAGGCGCGCCCTTCGGGGTACCGCTGGTCCCGCTGGTCAGCAGCACGATCCGGCCGGGCTTCTTCGGCGCCGGCAGGGGCTTGGGGTCTCCCTGCGCGAACAGGCGGTCGAGCTCGTCGACGTCATGCTCGTCGGTCATGCAGGCGATCCGCCCGTGCTCGGGCTCGATGCCGGCCACCATCTCGGCGAACTCGGCGTCGTGGACGAGCAGCTCGACGCCCTCGCGCTCGGCCACCTCCTTGGCCTGCCGGGGCGAGAATGAGGTGTTCAGCCAGATCGCCGTCATTCCGCCCCGGGAGGCGGCGAACGCCGTGATCAGCGGTCCGCGATGGTTACGACAGAGGATCCCGATGCTCGAACCCGGGCCGAGGCCCCGGGAGCGCAGGGCATTGGCCAGCCGGTCGATGCGCTCGTCGAACTCGGAGAAGGTGAGCTGCCCGATCTCGTCGGTGATCGCCGGAAACCGGCCATGGCGGATCGCCGAGACCTTCGCCGCCCCGCCGAAGGGACCGTAGTCGCGGATCGCGTTCACGATGCCCAGGATCCGCTGCGGCGAGTCGATTCCGATCACGCCCGCGCGGGTCAGCGCCACTAGCGCGCGCGCCTCGAGCGACGCGCGACGAGCCGGCTCCTCCAGCATCCCGACTAGGTCCATGAACGGGCTCCTCTCTGGCTGGCAGCGGGCTGCAGTATTCACTAATTTCTTCGCCGGTGAGGAAACCGCCGGCCGGTGAGCGCTACCGGCTCGAGCCCGGTAGCGCCGCCTCGATCGCCGCCACGATTTGCGGATCCTCCGGCTTGACCTTGGTCGCCCAGCGGGCGATCAGGCGCCCGTCGGCGCCGACCAGATACTTGGTGAAGTTCCACACCGGGGGTCCGGACTTCGGCTGGCGGGCCAGATCCTGCCACAGGGGCGAGGGGTCGGCCCGCACCGAGGTCCGCTCGGTCAACGGGAACTCGACGCCGTAGTTCTTTTGGCAGAAGGCGCCGATCTCCGCTGCCTCCTCGTACTCCTGGTCGGCGAAGTCGGCGGAGGGCGAGCCGAGGATCTGCAGACCTCGGTCGTGATACTGCGCGTAAAGCGATTGCAGCCCCGCGTACTGCGGCGTGAAGCCGCACCTGCTGGCCGTGTTGACCACCAGCGTCGGCTTGCCCCGCCACGAGCTCAGGTCCAGTTCGCCGCCGTCGAGCAGCTTGACCTGGTGCGCATAGAGGTCGGTCGGCTCCGCCAGTTTCGGCGTGCGCTGGACATACATGCGAAGGGTGGAGAAGAGTTTCATGTCCCGAGTACGGCTTGGATGAGATCGCGGCTCACTTTCCGACCGGTGGCGCCACGACTGGCTCTGCACCTTATTCTCTCGCGGTCGTGCTCGCCACCCTGCCCCGCCTGCCCTCCCTGCCCACCGTCCCGCGCCTGCCGTTCGTCGCCGACCCGCTCGGACGGATCGCGCTACCGCGGGATCTCGAGTCGGTGACCACCGTCGGTGAGGAGGCGGACCCCGAGTCGGTCGGGCTGACCGAGCAGCAGATCTGGCGGATTTGGGGCGCGGCGCGGGCCCTGTATCGCAGCGGCGTTCACCCGGCGCTGCAGCTCTGCGTGCGGCGCCACGGCAAGGTCGTCCTCAACCGCGCGCTCGGTCACGCGCGCGGCAATGGCCCGCGCGACACGCCCGATGCGCCGAAGGTGCCGGCCACCCCCGAGACGCCGTTCTGCGTCTACTCGACCTCCAAGGGGATCACCGCGATGGTCATCCACCTGCTGCAGGAGCGAGGCGCGCTCAACATCTTCGATCGGGTCAGCGACTACATCCCGGAGTACGCCGCGAACGGCAAGAGCCACACAACCATCGCCCACGTGCTCTCCCACCGCGCCGGAGTGCCCTCGCTGCCGCCGGCGCTGCTCGACCTCGAGCGGGCCAGCGACCGCGAGTTCATCGTCAGGACGATCAGCGAGGCCAAGCCGTTCGCCAAGCCGGGCACGCTGCTGGCCTATCACGCGATCTCGGGCGGGTTCATCCTCGGCGAGATCGTCAACCGGGTGACGGGAAAGAACATTCGCGAGGTGCTGGCGCAGGAGATCCTCGAGCCGCTGCGCTTCCGCTGGGGCAACTACGGCGTCGACCCCACAGATGTCGATCAGGTCGCCCTGGCCTACCGGACCGGCCCACGGTTGCTCCCGCCGCTCTCGACCCTCTCCACCCGCGCGCTGAGCCAACCGATCGACAAGGTCGTCGAGCTCTCCAACGATCCCCGCTTCCTGACGGCGGTCATGCCCTCGGCCACCGTGATCACCACCGCGGACGAGCTCAGTCGGTTCTTCGAGATCTTCCGCGCCGGCGGCGAGCTCGACGGTGTCCGGGTGATGAGCGTGGCCACGATCCGCCGCGCCCTCGAGCAACAGTCACACCACGAGCTCGACCTCTGGCTCGTGTTCCCGACCCGGTTCAGCTACGGCCTGATGCTCGGCGCGCAGGTGCTGAGCCCGTTCGGCCTGGACACCGACCTGGCCTTCGGCCACCTGGGGCTGATCAACATCATGGGCTGGGCCGATCCCGAGCGGGGGATCTCCTGCGCCCTGGTCAATAGCGGGAAGGCCATCTTCTATCCCGAGGTGGCCCGGTTCTACATGGTCATGCAGCGGATCGCCGCGGAGATCCCGAAGGTCCCCGCCTCCGAGCGAGCGTTCTGAGCCCAGGGGGCGTCGGCGTCCGGCCCGATCAGGCGTTGTCGCCGTAGATGGACTTCGCTTCCAGGAACTCACGCAATCCGTGACCGGCGTACTCGCGTCCGTTGCCCGACTGTCGGTAACCGCCAAAGGGAGCGTCGGCGGTCAGCGGGGCGCCGTTCACATGCACCATGCCCGTGCGCAATCTGCGAGCCACCGCCCGGGCGTGCGCCGGATCGCCGGAGGACACCAATCCCGCCAGTCCGTAGACCGTGTCGTTGGCGATCCGGACGGCGTCGTCCTCGTCCTTGTAGGCGATCAGCGTGAGCACCGGGCCGAAGATCTCCTCCTGGGCGATCGTCATGTCATTGGTCACGTTGGCCAGCACGGTCGGTCGCACGTAATACCCGGACTCGATGCCCTCCGGGCGTCCCGGGCCACCGGCCACCAGCGTCGCGCCCTCCTGCAGCGCCTTCTCGATCAGCGCCTGGACCTTCTCGAACTGAGCCTCGGATACCACCGGCCCGACCGCAGTGCCCTCGTCGCCGGGAGCCCCGACGACTACCTGCTCGGTCGTCTCCTTGGCGATCCGGATGGCTTCCTCCATTCGGTCCTCCGGCACCAGCATGCGTGACCCGGCATTGCAGGACTGGCCCGAGTTGACGTACATGCCGGCCACATCACGCGCCAGCGCGGTCTCCAGATCAGCGTCCTTCAGGAAGATGTTGGCGGACTTGCCGCCGAGCTCCTGAGCCACCCTCTTGACCGTGGGAGCGGCGTTTCTGGCCACCTCGATCCCGGCCCGCGTCGAGCCGGTGAACGACACCATGTCGACGTCGGGGTGCACGCACAGAGCGGTGCCGATGGTCGGTCCATCGCCGTTGACCAGGTTGAAGACGCCGGCCGGGACGCCGGCCTCGTGCATCACCTGGGCGAAGGCGATCGCGTTCAGCGGCGCGATCTCCGACGGCTTGAGCACCATCGTGCAGCCGGCGGCCAGCGCCGGCGCGACCTTCGCCGCGATCTGGTTCAGGGGCCAGTTCCAAGGGGTGATGAAGGCGCATACGCCGACCGGCTCGTAGACCACGGTCGTGCTGCCGATTTGTTCCTCGAACGACATCGCCTTGAGCGCCCTGAGCGTCGCCTTCAGGTGCCCGAGCCCGGCCGGCGCCTGCGCACCCTGGGCCAGCGAGATCGGGGCGCCCATCTCGAGACTGACCACGCGGGCAATTTCCCCGAGATGGGACTTGTAGACGGCGATCACCTTCTCGAGCAGTTCGATTCGCTGCACCTGTGTGGTCTGAGAGAACGATTCGAAGGCGTCGCGAGCGGCGGCGACGGCGCGGTCCGCATCGGCGGCGCCCCCGAGGGCGATGGTGGCGATGGGCTTCTCGGTCGCCGGGTTGATCACCTCGAGCGTGTCCGTCGACTGCGGCTCGACGAACTCCCCATCGATATAGAACTTGCGCGTGTTGTCGCTGACCGACGCGAGCTCGGAGTCGATCGTCGAGGACTGGGTTTCCGGCATTGAAACGCTCCTGGCTCGATGACGTGGACGGGCGCTGCGAATAATAGAAACGACGCAGGAGAAGCTATCTCCGCAGAATCCCCCGCAGCACGTCGAGCGCGCGGGCGCGGTGCGCGTCGAGCTCGCTCACCAGCGCGTCGGCCGAACCGGCGTGGACCGCGGCCAGGATGCGCTGGTGGGCTCGGGCCGCCGCGCGGCGTTCCTCGGGGGAGTTGTAATACAGCGCCCGGTAGGCCTCCGTCGAGTCCCACAGCAGCCGGATGCTCCGCATGATGTGCGGGCGCCCGGGCGATTCCAGCAGTCCGAAGTGAAACCGCCGGTTGGCCTCGAGCTCGGCGGCCGCATCCCCGGCCTGGGCGGCGATCACACAGTCCTGAGCGGCCAGCGCCACCCGCTCGAGCGTGTCCTGCTCCAGAGCTGGAAGCGCTTGGCGCGCTGCCCGCTCCTCCAGGAGCTGACGCAGCTCGTAGATCTCCTCCAGGTCCTCGATGCGCAGCTCGGTCACGAGGTAGCCTCGCCGCGGAGCGTAGGTCACCTGGCCCTCCTGTTCCAGCACCCTCAGCGCCTCGCGCACCGGGGCGATGCTCACCCCCAGCCGCTCGGCCACGTCCTCCTGCACGACGCGCTGGCCGGGGATCAGCTCGCCGGCGACGATCGCCAGCCGAAGCCGGTCCAGCGCGTGCTGGGCGGTCGTCCCCGGGGGAAGCGACGAGGCGGTCACCGGAAGGCGTCGATGCCGGTCAGGGCGCTGCCGATCACCAGGGCATGGATATCGGCGGTCCCCTCGTAGGTCACGACCGATTCGAGGTTGTTCATGTGCCGGATCACCGGGTACTCGAGGGTGATGCCGTTGGCCCCGAGAACCTGGCGCGCAGTCCGAGCGACCTCGAGCGCGGCGTTGACGTTGCCCAGCTTGCCCATGCTGACCTGGGCGGGGGCCAGTTGGCCCCGGTCCTTGAGCCGACCGAGGTGCAGGGCCAGCAGGGTGGCTCGGTTGACTTCGAGGGCCATCATGGCCAGCTTCTGCTGCTGGATCTGAAACGAGGCGATCGGCTTTCCGAACTGGACCCGCTCGAGGCTGTAGGCGAGCGCCGCCTCTAGGCATGCCCGAGCGGCGCCGGCCGCGCCCCAGACGATCCCGAACCGGGCCTCGTTGAGACAGGAGAGCGGCCCGGCCAGCGACTTGGCCTCGGGCAGCAGCGCCTCCGCGGGCAAGCGCACATCGTCGAGTAGCAGCTCGGAGGTGACCGAGGCCCGCAGCGACATCTTGCCGTGGACCTCCTGCGTGGTGAAGCCCTTGGTGTCCTTGGGCACCAAGAACCCCCGGACGCCGTCGTCGGTGCGGGCCCAGACCACGGCCACGTCGGCGATCCCGCCGTTGGTGATCCACATCTTCGAGCCGTGGAGGATCCAGTCCTCGCCGTCGCGACGCGCGTGCGTGCGC
>JALYXK010000109.1 GCA_030947145.1 Actinomycetota bacterium | reverse complement strand
CCGCTCGGGGCGGGCGCGTCGATCGCCGTGGGTCCCCGGGCGCTGATCGTCGCGAGCGGGTGACGAGGCCGAGCCGTCGCGCAGCGCCATGCCGCGAGGCCAGCACGCCGCGGAGCCCGGCACGGCGCCCGACCCGAATCGTCAGGCCGGCATCACATAGACGTCGCAGGCGTTACGCAACCGTGACTGGTTGCCGGGACCCTGGGCGGGAAACGTGACTATAGGTTGCGTTTTCCGCCCAGGGTCCGTCGCGGGCGAGATTTCCGCCCCCGCCGTGACAGAGTCGGCACCCACGTCACCGTGCCGTCACGGTTCGCCGAAGCCCTGACGAGCTGACGAGAAACCGACCATATACTCCGAGCTCCAGCAGGCGGTGCGCGCCCGCTACCGGGAGCATGACGCCGAGAAGATCTGCAGCGATAACGCGCTGCGAGCGCTGCGGCGACACTGGCGGAAGCAGCGGCCCTGAGGCCGGCTGGACTACGGCATCAGCCGGCGGCGAGTACTCAGCACCGAGAGCGCCTCTTCGATCGTGGCGCGGTCCATGCCCTGGCGGCGCAACAAGACCGCGAGCGCATCCGGCCCCATCGACTCGTACATGAGATCGGCCTTCTGCCAGCTCATCTCGGCCGAAGTGTCGCCGTCGTCGCCGGGACCCTCGAGGACCTTGCGGAGCTGACGGAGAAGACGATCTAGACGTTCGAACTCATCCACCCGCGGCGATTATCTCGCAACCATACGACAATCGGTTGACGATAGATCGTCAGCCGATATACTGCTGGCAAGTGGCCGAACGAGGAACGAATACCGATAGCCGGCCCAGCGAGGCCGAACCGCTCGCGACGTTCGGCCGCTACGCCGGTCCCGCCACGCTCATCCTCTCGAGCCTCGCCGAGGGGACGAAGCACGGGTATGCCCTGACCAAGGACATCGAAGGCTTTGCCGGGGTACGCCTCGCTCCCGGCACTCTGTATGAGGCGCTCTCGCGGCTCGAGCGCCAAGGATTGATCGAGCCGGTGGAGAGCCACGATCGGCGCCGCCCCTACAAGTTGACGGCCACGGGCGCATCGGCCCTGCGCGCGCACTTGGACGCCCAGCGCCGAGTCGCCGAGATCGGACTTCTGCGCCTCGCCGGCGGCCCGGAGCTCGCATGAGCGACCCCCGACGGTCGGCGGCGCGGCGTGCCGAGCGCCTCCTGCGCTGCTACCCGTCCCGGTGGCGCTCGCGCTACGGCGATGAGTTCACCGAACTGCTGATCGACGACATCTCCGAGCGCCCACGGTCATGGGTCCGCACGGCTGACGTGGTTCGTAGTGGCGCGCTGGCGCGGGTCGCCGCCGCGGGCCTCCACGGACAGGAGCTCTCGCCCGAGCAGCAGATGCGCGCCGGCCTGGCGTGGCTCTGCGGTGCGCTGGCCGCGTTCCTCATTCTCGGGATAGCGCTCTGGTCGCAGCTGACGATCGGGTGGCAATGGTCGGCACCGGACGCGCCCGCGACCCAGGTCGCGATGATCGTCATGTCGGCGGCATTCCTCGGCCTTGCCGTGCTCGCGCTGCTGTCCGCACTGCCGCTCGCGTGGTCGCTCTGCGCCCTCCTGGTGCGTCGAGAAGTTCACGGGCTGCTCCGGCCGCTCGCGCTCACGGTCGCCGGGGCCGCGGTGTTTGCCCTCGGGAGTCTCCATTTCGGTAATGGCTGGCCGGGTACCGGTGGGCATCAATGGGCCGAGCGTGGTCTCGTGCCGGGCGCCGTCGCTCAGTTCTGTTGGGCGGCAACACTCTGGGTCACCTCCTACTGGGTCCACCCCGGGGCTCTCTCGTCGTTCCCCGCGCTCGAGATCGGCTGGATGGTCGCGTGCCCGGTCGCGCTCGCCGCGACGGCCGTGGGCTTGGCCAAGACGCTGCGACGATTGCCGCTCTCCCGGCGGGTGCTGAGCTACGAGTGCTGGATCGGGAGCGCCGCGGCGGCGGCCATGGCCGCCTTCCTCGCCGGCGCCGGAAGCTGGGTCGTCTCCGGCGGCCCGGCACCCCGGGGGCTGTTTCGCGTCGGAGCGATCGACGGTCTCGGAGTGGCCGCGATGACCGTCGCTCTCGTGCTTGCGTTCCGGGCGGTCCGACGAGCGGTCAGCGCGAGCCCAGGCCGCCGAGCCGAGTCGTAGCGTCACGCGGATGCCGCCCGGGGACGCATCGCCGCCGTCCATGTGGACGCGCCGAACCGTGATCGCCTACGGTCTCGGC
>JALYXK010000102.1 GCA_030947145.1 Actinomycetota bacterium | reverse complement strand
CCAACCGGCCCAGCGGGATCCAGCAGGTCCTCAGCTTCGGCGGGCACGCCCCGGCGGACACCGGCCGCTGAGCTCAGGTCGTCCCGCCGGCGACGCCGGCGAGCGCGGCCCCGTCCAGCCGGAGGGTCTTCCATTCCGCGAGTACGTCGGCGCCCAGCTTGGCGTAGAAGTTCAGCGCGGGGGTGTTCCAGTCCAGCGCCGTCCACTCCAGCCGGGCGCAGCCGCGCTCGACGGCCAACCGGGCCAGGTGCTGGAGCAGCGCCGCCCCAACCCCGGCCCGCCGGTGCTCGGGCGGGACGAACAGATCCTCGAGCCAGATCCCGGGGAGGCATTCCCAGGTCGAGAAGGTCGAGTAGAACAGGGCGAACCCGACCGTCAGGCCATCGATCTCGGCGATCACCGCCTCCGCCGATGGCGCAGGGCCGAACAGCGCCCGCCCGAGCATCTGCTCGGTGCCGGTGACCTTCTCGGGCGCGCGCTCGTACTCGGCCAGCCTGACGATCATCGAATACAGCAGCGGGATGTCGGCCGGCGCCGCGTCCCGGATCCGCACTGCGGCGCTCAAGCGTCCTCGGGCGGCTCGATCTCGCGCTTGAGGATCTTCCCGGTCGGGCCCTTGGGCAGCTCATCGACGAACCACACCTTGCGCGGGTACTTGTAGGCCGCGACCTGCTCCTTGACAAAGTCACGGAGCTCGTCGGCGGTCGCCTCCTCGCCGTCCTTGAGCGCCACCGCGGCGCCGACTTCCTCGCCGTGGGTGTCGTGGGGGACGCCGACGACGGCGGCCTCGCGGACCGCGGGGTGCTCGTAGAGGACCTCCTCGATCTCCCGCGGATACACGTTGTAGCCGCCGCGGATGATCATATCCTTCTTGCGGTCGACGATGAAGAAGTAACCGTCTTGGTCGACCTTGGCCATGTCGCCGGTATGGAACCAGCCGTCGCGGATCGACTCTTCGGTGGCATCGGGCTTGTTCCAGTAGCCCTTCATCACGTTGTGGCCGCGAATCACGATCTCGCCGACATCGCCCTGCTCGCAGTCGTTGCCGTCCTCGTCGACGACCTTCATATCGACGCCATCCACCGGAGTGCCGATCGAGCCGGGCTTGCGCTCCTTATCGGGGTGGTTGAACGACGCGATCGGGGAGGTCTCCGAGAGGCCGTAGCCCTCGAGCACCTTGCACCCGAACTTCTCCTCGAAGGCCTTCATCAGCTCGACCGGCATGGCCGAACCGCCCGAGGCGCACACTCGCAGCGTCGAGATATCGAAGTCGTCGGCCCCGTCGTGGTGGAGCATCGCGCCGTACATGGTCGGCACGCCCTCGAACACGTTGACCTCGTCGCGCTGGATGATCTCGAGCGCCTTGCCCGGCTCGAACCGCGGGATCAGCGTCAGCGTCCCCCCGGCGGCGGTCATCGCGTTCATCGCGCAGGTTTGGCCGAACGTATGGAACAGGGGCAGCGCGCCGAGGGCCACCGCATCCGTGCCGAGTTCGAACAGCCCTCCAGCGATCTCCGCGTTGCGGATCAAGCTGTGATGGCTCAGCTCGGCCCCCTTGGGGGTTCCCGTCGTCCCCGACGTGTAGAGGATCACCGCGGTGTCATCGTCCTCGGTGGCGATCACCTCGGTGACCGGGTCGGCGTCGGCCAGCAGCTTCTCAAATTCGCCGGGCTCGATCAGCACGCACTCCGCGCCGGCCTCCTCGGCTCCAGACTCGGCGTCCTGGGCGAAGTCATGCCAGGCGAACAGCACCTTCGCGTCGGGATCGTTCAGATAGAATGCCACCTCGCGCTTCTTCAGCAGCACGTTCATCGGGACCACCACCGCCCCGAGGCGCAGGATCCCGTAGTAACAGATGGGGAAATACGGGACGTTGGGCAGCATCACCCCAACCCGGTCCCCGCGCTCGACGCCGCGCTCGGACAGGAGTCCGGCCACGCGGGCCGCGGCGTCATCCAGCTGCGCGTAGGTGATCTCGATGTCGTCGAGCTTGACGGCGACGTGGTCGGGGTCGCGTTCCGCGGACTCGGTGAGAATGCTGGCGAGGTTCATGGCGGGCAGCCTACCCGGATCCGGCGCCTCTGAGGCGCGGATTCAGGCGCCGGTGAACCGTGCGGGTCGCTTCTGCGCGAACGCCATCACGCCCTCGATGAAATCGGCCGACTCGGCCAGCTCCTGTTGGACCACGGCCTCGGCGTCGAGGTGCAGCTCGAACTCGTCGTAGGCGGCAGCGTTGATCATGCGCTTGATGCCCGCGTAGGAGCCGGGGGGACCGGAGGCGAAGCGCTTGGCCAGCTCGCCGGCAGCGGACTCGAGGAGGTCGGGGGCGACCACCTCGTTGACCAGGCCCCATTCGAGTGCCTGGGCGGCGGGCAGCCGCTCGCCCTTGTAGGCGATCTCGAACGCGCGCGCGTGTCCGACCAGACCCGGGAGCAGGACCGAGGCGCCTCCGTCGAGGCCCAGGCCGATGTTCACGAAGGCCAGCAGGAAGTACGCGGATTCCGAGGCGACCAGCATGTCGCAGGCCAGCGCCAGCGAGCAGCCGATGCCGACGGCGGCGCCGTTGACCGCGGCGACCACCGGCTTGGAGAGGGTCCGCACGCGCAACAGCAGCGGGTTGTAGACCTCGCGCAGCGGCGTCAGCACGTCCGGCTTGCCGTTGGCGCCGAAGCTGCCGCCGGCCCTCAGATCGGCGCCTGAGGAGAACGCCCGGCCGGCACCGGTGATCACCAGCGCGCGGACCTCGGGATCTTCGGCCACGTGGTCGAGCGCGGCGATCAGCTCCTCACCGAGCTGCCGTGTCCAGGCGTTCAGCGCCTCGGGCCGATTGAGCGTGATCCACCCGACGCCGTCCTCGATCTTCAACTCTACGGTTTCCAGGTCGAGGCCTGTCGTCATCGCTCACCCTTTCAACGGTTTGAGGGATGATTGTGCATGATCCCGATGGACTTGTCGCCGAAGACCCTCACCCGGCCGGCCGCGCGAATCGGCGCCCTCGCGCAGAACGCCCTCGAGGTGGCCCGCTTCGGCGGCCTGGCCACCGGCGAGGAAGGCTCGCCCTACGAGGTGGCCAGCGAGCAGCGGGTCTACCGGCTGCGTCACTACTACCCGGACGGAGTCTCCGCCTCGGCGCCGCCGGTGCTGCTGATCCCGCCGATGATGCTGGCGGCCGAGATCTATGACGTCTCGGTCAACACCAGCGCCGTCACAATGCTGCGCGAGCAAGGCGTCGATCCCTGGGTCGTCGACTTCGGCTCGCCCGAGCACGAAGAGGGCGGTCTCGAGCGCAACCTGGCCGACCACGTGCTGGCGGTATCCGATGCCGTCGACCGGGTGCGCATGGCCACCGGCCACGACGTCAACCTCGGCGGCTACTCGCAGGGCGGGATGTTCTGTTACCAGACGGGCGCCTACCGCCGCGGCGAAGGCCTGAGCTCGCTGATCACGTTTGGCAGCCCGGTCGATACCCGCTTGGCGGTGCCCTTCGGCCTGCCCGAGCAGTTCGCCGGCGCGGCCGCCGGCTTGATCGCCGGGCGGATCGGCGATGTGGCGCTGCCGGCCTGGGCGAGCCGCACCGGCTTTCGGATGCTCGACCCGATCAAGTCGCTGCGCAGCCGGATCGATTTCGTCCTGCGCCTGCACGATCGCGAGGCACTGCTCCCGCGGGAGGGCCAGCGCCGGTTCCTGGAGGCCGACGGCTGGGTCGCCTGGCCCGGACCGGCGATGGCCGACTTCCTGAGGCAGTTCGTCGCCCACAACCGGATGCTCGAGGGCGGCTTCGTGATCGAGGACCAGCTGGTCACGCTGGCCGACATCGACGTGCCGATCATGTCGGTGGTCGGCACCGTGGACGAGATCGCGCCGGCGCCCGGCGTCCGGGCGATTCGCCAGGCCGCCCCGCGCGCGCGCGTCTATGAGTTGGCCCTCCGGGCGGGGCACTTCGGGCTGGTGGTCGGGTCGACCTCGAATACCGTGACCTGGCCGACGGTCGCCGGCTGGGCCCGCTGGTGCGCCGGGGAGGGGGAGCTGCCCGAGGCCCTCGAGGAGGTGCCCGATGACGGCGCGGTGCCCGACCTCGGCCCCGAGGTCCGCAATCGCGTCGGCTACGGCCTGGAGCTCGCCGGTGGAGTCGGAGCCGGAATCGCCCGCGCCGTGCTGGGCACGGCGGGCCGGACCGCTCGCAGCGTCCGCGAGATCACGCGGGAGGCCGCCGACCAGCTGCCGCGCCTGGCCCGCCTCGATCAGATCCAGCCCGGCACCAAGATCTCGCTCGGGCTGCTGGTGCAGGAGCGCCGGCGCCGGGATCCGGACGGCACGTTCTTCCTGTTCGAGGATCGCGCGTACAGCGCTCGCGACATCAACGAGCGGATCGACAACGTCGTGCGGGGACTGATCTCGATCGGCGTCCGCCAGGGCGAGCACGTCGGCGTGATGATGGGCACCCGGCCGACCTCGTTGGCGCTGGTGGTGGCGATCAACCGGCTCGGCGCGGTGTCCGTGCTGCTGCGACCCGACGGCGAGGTCGCCCGGGAGGCCGAGCTCGGCCAGGTCAGGCGGATCATCGCCGACCCCGAGCGCGCCCCGCTGACCGCCGGCCCGGGCACCGTGCACACCTTCGTGCTGGGCGGCGGTGGCGGCCCGCGCGAGCTCGGCGTGCCGCTGACCACCGACATGGAGCAGATCGATCCCGACGCCGTCGAGCTACCGGACTGGTACCGGCCCAACCCCGGGCGGGCCAGCGATCTGGCCTTCATCGTCTTTACCGGTGAGGGCCCGCGAACTCGGATGAGCCGAATCACCAACCGCCGCTGGGCGCTCTCGGCGGTCGGCACCGCCTCCTCGGCGGCGCTGACCGACGCGGACACCGTCTACAGCGTTACCCCGCTCTACCACCCGTCGGGGCTGATGATGACCATCGGGGGCGCGATTGCCGGCGGCGCGCGCCTGGCCATGGCCACCCAGTTCGACCCCTCGACGTTCTGGGAGGAGGCGCGCCGCTACGGGGTCACCGTGACGTCCTACACGTGGACGCTGCTGCACGACCTCGTCGAGGCGCCGCCCCAGCCCGGTGAACGCCACCACCCGGTGAGGCTGTTCATCGGGTCGGGCATGCCCCGCGGTCTGTGGCGCCGCGCGCAGACTCGGTTCGAGCCGGCCCGCGTGCTCGAGTTCTACGCCTCGACCGAGGCGGGGGCGATCCTGGTCAACCTCAGCGGCCAGAAGGCGGGGGCGATGGGTCGCTCGCTGCCGGGCAGCGCCGAGGTCCGCATCGCCGCCTACGACATCGACTCCGGGACGCTCGAGCTGCGCGAGGACGGGTTCGCGCGCGAATGCGCCGCAGACGAGGTCGGGATGCTGCTGGCGCGCGTCGGCCGCAGCGACCAGACCAGCACCACGGCTCTGCGCGGCGTGTTCAGCCGCGACGACGCCTGGCTGATGACCGGCGACCTGTTTCGCCGCGACCGCGACGGCGACTTCTGGCGAGTCGACAGCCTGGCCGACGTGATCCGCACGCTCGCCGGTCCGGTTTTCACCGGGCCAATCCGGGACGCGCTGGGCGACATCCCCGCCGTCGACCTGGCCGTGGCCTACGGCGCCGTGCCCGACCGGGTCGAGCTCGCGGTGGCGATCGCCGCCGTGACGATCAGAGACGGGCACGAGCTGCAGGAGCGCGACATCTCGCGCGCGCTCAGCGCCCTGCCCGGGGCCGAGCGCCCGGCGATCGTGCAGGTCGTCGGCGCGATCCCGGTGACCACCTGGTACCGCCCCGTCACCGGTCCGCTGCGCGAGGCCGGCATCCCCGAGCCTGCAGACGGCCTCCAGGCCTGGTACCTGGACGTGGCGTCGGGGAACTACCGGCCGCTGACCGACGCGGCCCACCGGCGACTGGCCGGTCAAGCCGCCTGAGCGCGACAGGTCAGGCGCCGAGGACGGCGCCGCCGTCGTACAGCTTGATCACGCGCACCGTGCCGGCCGGTGCCGCGTTCAGGCACAGCTGGCAGAGCACGCACTCGTCGAGGTTGTCCGGCATGATCTCGACCCCGTTCGCTTCCGCCTCGAAGATGTCGACCGGACAGACCTCGGCCAGCTTCTTGGCCAGCTCGCGGTCGGAAGCGACCGACTCGTCGACCTCGACCGCGATGAACAAAGCCTCGCTCACGAAATCTTCTCCTTGACGATCCCCGGGATCTCCGAGATCTCCTCGGCGACGACGATCCCCGCCTCGGCCAGACGGGCGATCTTCTCGGTGGCGGTATCGGCCTTGCCCTCGACGATTGTGCCGGCGTGGCCGAAGCTCATCCCCGGCA
>JALYXK010000082.1 GCA_030947145.1 Actinomycetota bacterium | reverse complement strand
TCGCCTCCTTCTCCAACACCGGCCCCGAGCTCGACCTGGTTGCGCCCGGCGTCGGCATCATCTCCACGTTCCCCGGGGGCTACGCCGAGATCAGCGGCACCTCGATGGCGTGTCCGGCGGTGACCGGCGTGGCCGCCCGCATCGTGGCGATGTCCTCGCTGGGCACGAACCGCGACGCGGCGCGCTCAGCGGCGATCGTGCAGGCGGTCGCCGCCTCGGCCAAGGATCTGGGCTTCGCGCCGGTCACGGAGGGCAACGGCCTTCCCGAGCCGCCGAAGTAGGTCGGCAGGTGGCGAAACCGCGCTTCGTCCTGCGCTTCCAAGGCGACGGCGCCAAGCCCGCCGATGACGTGGCGCGCATCCGCGACCTGCCCGAGGCAAGCATCATCGATGAGTCCTCGGCGCGGATGATGCTCGTCGAGTCCCGCGAGCAACCGCTGCGCGCCCTGGTCGACTCGTTGCCCGGGTGGGCCCTCGCCCCCGAGCAGACCATCCCGCTCCCCGACACCCGCGAGCGGATCAAGCGCCCGCCCGGGTAGCGCTGCCCCTACCTTCGCGCCAGCGGACCGCTCGTCAGGTCAACAACCGGGCGCCGCGGCGCGAGCCCAGCAGGGCGACCAGTTTCAGCTGAAGTGCCCCTCGCGGCTCAGGGTCGCCTGAACTTCCGGGTGAGGCATCGCCGTCGGAGCCGCCACCGCGGTCGTGGCGGCTGTTACCGCCCCAGGGGTAATGGCGTCGAGCATTCTTCGATGGGGGGCCTTCGAGGGTTTCGTCTTCTTGCAGGCGGACGATCGTGCCTGATAAGTACCCCAGACGAACGACGCCGACCCCTGCTCGGGAAGTCTCGCTCGCACGCGATCGAGGCGATCTCGCTTGACATGGGTCCCGGCTACGCCAAGAGCGCACGCGAGCACGCCTGAACGCGATCAACCCGCATCACGTCGACGCGCGCGGCAACCGAGCGCTCGACGAAGTCCGCCGCGCCTACTGAAACGAACTGCGTCGCGTCAGTGAGAAGGCGGGCGCCCGCCGGTTCAAGGACGCGCGCCGGTCGCTGCTCAAGGCACCCAAGAACCTCACCGACAAGCAGGCCACGACGCTCCGGCGCCTGAAACGCGCGGGCAGCTGTCGGCCGGTGAGAGGCGCTGCAGCTTGAGCGCGGGCCAGCGCGGGCTTGCGCTTTGCCACGAACTGAAGCGCCCGCATCGGCGGAGCCGGCCACCTCCTTCCGCGTGATTCCAAGCGTCAGGACCCGACCGGACCGATGGCGTCGCGCGATGGCCACGCCCGGACGAGCGCTCTCCCAGAAAGCGCTCGTCGGGTATCGCCAGCGTTCGCCAACGCCGGGCTTGCGGGTTCGCCCAGATCCGAGCGCGCGGATCTTCGTCAACGCCGACTCCGTCGCGGACGTGCGCTGCGCTCCCCCGGCTTGCGCTTTAGCCCGGATCGGATCCTCCAGATCGAATCGGGTCGCGGTGACCTCCCCTCCGTGCTTGGCGAAGGGTCCCGCGATCACTCCGAGCGCTACTCTGCTCCGCTACTCCGGCTCATCGCGAAGCGCACTACGCGGAACGCGGGGACCCAGGAAACGCACGTACCGCTGAGTGTGCGATCAACGGGAGCGACGGGACTCGAACCCGCGACCTCCGGCGTGACAGGCCGGCGCTCTAACCAACTGAGCTACGCCCCCTGGTGGGAGGTCCCAGTATGACAAGACGAGTTTTTGCGTGAGTTGCCGCAACTTTTCCCGGCTGAGTGAGTTTGAGGGGCGAATCAAGCTCCCAAAGGACGTGCCCAACCCGGCCGTGGGCGCGTTCCGGGATCGCGATGGGGACCTCAGCATGGGGTCCCTGTCGTGGTTAAGGGGTCAGGCGGGAGCTCGGTCGGGCGGGATCCAGCCGCCGAAGACCCGCTCGAGCTCTAGGGCCACCGCAATCGAAACGTGATCGCGGTCGGGCCCGGGCGACCTGGACACCGAGCGGAAGCCGGCTTTGCGAGCGTCCTAGCGGCACCTCGGTCACGGGAACGCCCGCCAGATTGAACACCGCGGCCGGCGTCAACAACCAGGGTCGGCCGTAGGTGCGCCGGTGCTTCGGGGCGACTCGAGGGTGCGCGGGGTGCAGCAGAACGCCGTCGCCGATCGCCTCGATCAGCTCTGAGGCGATCGACTCGCCGCCGGCCAGCAGCCGTCGCTGGGCCCGCGAGTCGCCGGCATCCGGGAGCAACTCGGCGGCGAGCGCCACTCGCGTCGGAGCGGTATGCAGAGCGCCGGCAAGCATCAGCTTGCGCCAGGTCAGCGGCGCCTCGCCGGCCTGCTCGAGCAGCTCGATCGTTGCCCGGCCGGACTCGACTCCCGACCCGGCCTGCAGCGTGGCCAGGAACGGCATCACTGCGCCCCGCCACGAGGTGAGGCGCACGGAGCGGACGCACGCGCCGGCGGCGATCAGTGCCCCCACCGCACGCTCCCGCGCATCGCGCAGCTCGCCACTGATCGGCAGCCGCGAGGTCTCCTCGAGAGTGGTCACCCGTAGCCCGCGAAGCGAAACCGCCTCGGGATCGCCGAGCGCGGCCGCACGGGTGAGCGGATCCTCGCCGTCGGGGCCGGCGATCAGCCGCAAGAGCGGCATCAGGTCGCCCGCCCGCCGCGCCAGCGGACCGACCGCGAGCATCCTTCCGGAGGTGCCGCCGGAGGGCGGCCACATCCCGGTGTTGGGAACGATTCCGGAGCTCGGCTTGTGGCCGAAGACGCCGCAGAACAGCGCCGGGATGCGGATCGATCCGGCGATGTCGGAGGCCAGGCCGAACGGCGAGCCGCCGGAGCCGACCGCCGCGCCTTCGCCGCCCGAAGATCCGCCGGCCGTCCGGCTCGGGTCGTACGGGTTGTTGGTGCGTCCGTAGAGCCGGTTGTCGGACTCGATCCACAGCGTCAGCTCCGAGGTGTTGGTCACGCCGAGCACGATCGCGCCGGCGTCGGTCAGCCGCTGAACGGTGGGAGCGCTGGCCGGACTGCGGAACTCGCGCCGCGCCACCAGCCCCGCCGAATTGGGCATGCCGGCCACGGCGATCGACTCCTTGACTGTAAACGGCACGCCGAGCAGCGGCGGAAGGTCGTCCTGCGGTGCGGCCGCCGCGATCCGCCGGTCGGCCGCGGCCGCCTCCTCGCGAGCCCGGCCGAAGCGATCGGCGGCGAGAGCGTTGATCCGCGGCGCGAACCGTCGCAGGCGCTCGATGTGGGCCTCGACGACCTCGGCGGCGGATAGCTCGCGGTTCCGGATCGCGCCGGCCAGCTCGCGCGCGGATCGCTCAGTGATCGCGGCCATCGAGCGGCAGCACGAGCCTCATCACCGTTTCGACGAAGCGCTCGTAGCGTTCCGGCGGGTAGCGCTCGGGATCGGTCAGCACCATCCGGCCGGCCTCCTCGGCGAGGGCCCGGATCGCCTGGGCGGTCACCTCGACATCGAGGTCATCGGGAAGGTCGGAACTCTCCACCCCCCACCGCACCAGCCGAACGATGCGCTCGTCCATGCGCGCGCGGTTCCTGGCCACCTGATCGCGGATGATCGCCGGCGTGCCGTCGAGGGGGAGCAGGATGATCCGCCAGCTCGCGGGGCGCCGGGCGACCGCTTCGAGGAAGCGGCGGACTCCGCGGGAGAGCAGCTCACTCGGCTCGTAGCTGCCCGGGTCCTCGGGCACGACGTCCTCGAGCTCGGCCAGGGCGTAGCGCTCCTCGCGCTCGACGAGCGCATGCAGCAGCCGGCCGAGGTTGGGGAAGTGGTCGTAGACGACCGGTCGGGTCACCCCCGCGATCCGGGCGACCGCCTCGATCGAGACGCCGCTGTAGCCCTGCCCGAGGATCACACTCAACGCGGCGTCCTGCAACTGCTCACGGCGCTGCTCGGGAGGAAGACGGGGCGCGTACCGGCGTCGAGGCTGGCTCTCGGGGCTGGAAGGGGAGACGGCACGACTCGGCACGCCGCGCACCCTAGCTCATGGGGTCGCCGACTCGAGCAGGATCAGTCCCGGACTAGGAGAGCCTCAGCGGGGCTTTGAGCACGGCCTGGCCGGGCGCGGGGGGGCGCGAGGTGGTCTCGAGCGTCACGATCAATTCGCGAAAGCGGGCCACGTCGGTCGGCAGCGGGGTCCCGGAGGAGAACGTCCCGGCGGCTCCGACCCCCGGAGAGATGAAGCCCAGCAGGCGCGCATCGCCGGGCGTGTTGAACAGCCATACGGCGTAGGAGTCGTTCTGGTTCGCCGGCAGCCCCCGGCCGCGCAGCACCAGCCGCAGGGTGCCGCGGGCCGGACGGACGATCGCCGCGGCGCCAAAGGCATTCCGGTCGGTTCCGGCCGGCGAGAGCATCAGGCGTTTGAGCGTCCGGCCGGCCTCGGTGGCGAAGGCTGGAGCCCGATGGCTGCTGCCGGACAGGGCGAGGACCAGGATCACCGCGACAGCCGCCACCGCGAGCAGGCCGAGGCAGGCGATCAGGGTTCCGGGGGGGCGCTTTCCCCGGTCGGCAGACGGGTCCGGGCCGCCGGCGGGCGGGGGGCTGGGGCTGTCCTCGAACGGGGGGTCAGGCCCGCTCCTGGCCGGCTCGGTTGCGTCGAGGTCCGGGATCGCGGGCAGCGCGTCCCCGGCCAGCGGCGCCAGGGCCAGCGCGATCCCCGCCGCCCAGGCG
>JALYXK010000075.1 GCA_030947145.1 Actinomycetota bacterium | reverse complement strand
CTCCCCGCTCCAGCCCTCGGTTGGATCCCAGCCCGTGTCGAGCGAGGTGCTGGCGCCCGCTCGCCGCGCGGCTCGGAAGATCTCGGCGAGCGCCGGCTGGAGGCGTGGCAGCAGGAAGAAGCCCCCGGCGTGGACATGGCGCGCGGCTCGCAGCGCGTCCGCGGGGACGTGCTCGGCGCCGATCGTGGCCAGCGTGCCGGGGGCGGTCAGCATCGCGCGGTCGCCGTCGGGTCGGGTCAGCACCACGGTAAGCCCGGTGGGCATTTCGGCGTCGAACGTGCACCACGTGGTCTGCACACCGCGCTCGTCCAGGGAATCGCGCATGAAGCGGCCGAACACGTCGTCGCCGACCACGCTGACCAGCGCCGTGCGCAGGCCCAGCCGGGCGGCGGCGCAGGCGGTCAGCGTCGCCGATCCACCGATCTCCAGCCGCGCCTGGTCGATCGTCCGCTCGACCTGACCGAAGGTCGGCTCGACGCCCTCGCCGAATAGCACCAGATCCGGGTTGCAATCCCCGATCACCAGCAGGTCGAGAGCGCTCACGGTAGGCGGCGAGCGCTCACGCGGTCACCGTGGTGACGCCGGCATGCTCGAGCGCCTCCAACTCATTGGCCGGCGCCTTGTCGTCGGTGATCAGCACATCGACGCGATCCACGCCACAGATCCGCGCGAAGGTCACGCGCCCCAGCTTTGAGCTGTCGGTCACCACCACCACGCGCTGGGCGCGATCGATCAGGAGCCGATTGGTGTTCGCCTCGACATCGTGGTGGGTGGTCAGGCCGGCCGCGACCGCGATGCCGTCAACGCCCACGAACACGACGTTGAGGTTGAGCGTCTGCAGACTCGCCTCGGCCAGCGGCCCGACCAGCTCGTAGGACTCGCTGCGGGCCACCCCGCCCGGGATCACCAGCTTCAGGTTCGGCCGGACGGCGAGCTCGGAGGCGATGTTCAGCGCGTTGGTGACGATCGTCAGTCCCGGCCGGTCGGCGATCGCCCGCGCCACCTCGGTGGTCGTGGTGCCGCCGGTCAGCCCGACCGCGCCGCCCTCCGGCACGTGCTCGGCGGCCGCGCGAGCGATCCGCAGCTTCTCCTCTTGGTGGTGCGCCGCCTTGTAGCGCAACGGCAACTCGTAGAGCAGCCCGCGCGCGACGGCGCCACCGTGCGTCCGGGTCATCAGCCGCTGGGAGTCCAGCAGCTCGAGGTCACGGCGCACCGTCGCCGAGGAGACGCCGAGATCCTGGGCCAGCGGTCCCACGGCGACGCTCCCGCTCTGGGCGAGCCGCTCCAGGATCCTGCTCAGGCGCTCAGACTGGTGCACGGCGGCTGAGCATACGCGCTGCCGCGCACTCGGAACTCAATCGTGCTCGGTATTCCCGCATTCCCCGTCGATATGAGCAGATTTGCGCAGACGCGTCGCCCGGTCAGTGGGCTCCGGCCTGGGCCTGGCTCCCCGCGAACAGCGGCAGGTGCTGGGCGTTGGCCTCGAGCATCTCGTCGAGCAGCGCCTGCGTCTGATCGAGGTCAAGCCGCGCCTGAATCGTCGGGTCGAGCAGGAACGCGTGCAGTGCCGCCTGCCGGTCGCCGGTCAGCGCCGCCTTGACCATCTGCTGCTCGAGCGCGACGTAGTGACGCAGATGGGCGGCCAGCGCCTCGGGCAGCGGCCCGGTGTAGATCGGCCTGATGCCGTAGGCGTTGACCTGGGTGTTGACCTCCACGATCGCCGCGTCGGGGAGGTTCGGGATCGTGCCGTTGTTGACCGTGTTGACGATGTGCATCTCGTTGCGGTTCTCGACGATCGCCTCGATGATGTCGATCACGTAGATGCCCGCGTCCTCGTCACCCTCGGGCAGGTCGGCCAGCGTGACCGGCCCCGCGTCGGGGGCGGTCCACTTCGCCGCCAGCTCTTCCAGCCGGCGCACGCGCTCGCGCTCACCGGCCATGCTGTGCGTAGTGATGCCGTAACGCATCTCCACGCCCTGGGCGGTACCGGAATACGGCTCCTGCAGCCACTGCATCTGCGGGAAGTGCTCGACCCAGTGCGACCAGCAGTAGGGCAACACGCCATAGGTCTCCAGCGCCCACTTGACCACCGGGTTGGTCGTGCGCTCGCGCACCAGCGCCAGCCCGTCGCGCCCGTCCTTCAGGCGCAACTCGGTGACGCTCGCGCAGTGGTTCAGCCCGGCCACCACCGGCGGCATGGCGATCTCATCGTCCTGCACCCCCGCCTCATAGGCGAGCCAGCCGACGCTGAAGGGCGCCACCGTGCACGAGCACAGGGCGAAGGACTTGACCTCCGGCACCGAGCGCATCGCCAACGCCTCGGTGGGCGCCGGATTGGTGTAGTTGAACACGTAGGCATCCGGGGCCACCTCCGCCACGTCCCGGGCGACGCCGGCCAGCACCGGGGCGTTGCGCAGGGCGCGCAGGATCCCGCCGGGGCCGATCGAATCTGCCACATGCATGACGACCCCGTAGCGGCCGGGGATCTCCATATCGTTCTCCCACGCCGCCATCCCGCCGACGGAGATCGCCGCGATCACGAAGTCGGTGTCGACCAGCGCCTCGCGCTGATCGCGCGTGCTGCGCACGGCCAGCGCGCTGCCCTCGCTGTCGATCAGCTTGCGGGCCAGCGAGTCCATCACGCCGAGGCGGCCCTCATCGACGTCCATCAGCGTGACGGTGGCGCCGCCCAGCGCCTCGGACTGGATCAACCGGCGAATCAGCAGCGGCACGAAGCTGCTGCTGCCGCCGCCGATGATGGTGAGCTTGATTCCCATTGCTTGTCTTCCTCTCCAGCGCCCGGCGGCTAGCCGAGCGAGTCGTCGCTCATCGGGAGCAACGAGGCCTCCAGCACGCGGTGCGTGCGGGGCCTCGTCACCGCGTGCAGGATCGCGTCGGCCACCTCTTCGGGCCGCATCATGTCGGCGAGGTCCGGGTCCTCCGGGGTGCGGCCGCGGCCCATCGCGAACTCGGTCGCCACACCGCCCGGGCAGAGCGTCGAGCAGCGAACTCCGCGCCTGTACATCTCGTGGTCGAAGGAGCGCATGAACCCGACCTGGGCGAACTTCGACGCCGCGTAGACCGCCTCGCCCTCGGGTCCCCGCTGCCCGGCGATCGAGGCCACCACCACGAGGTCGGCCACGTCGCTTTCCAGCAGGTGCGGTAGAGCGGCGCGGACCGTGTAGAGCAGGCCCTTGAAGTTGACATCGACGATCTCCTCGAGGTGCTGGGCGTCGAGGTCGATGAAGTCGCCATAGGCGCCGACTCCGGCGTTGGCGACCACGATATCCAGGCCGCCGAAACGCTCGACGGTGGCGGCCACGATCGCCTGCAGCTGCTCGGGCTCGCGGACGTCGCAGGACTGCGCCAACGCGCCGTCGATGCCGAGGTCGCTTCCGCGCCGGGAGGCCAGCGCCACCCGAGCGCCCTGGCCCGCCAGCAGCTGCGCCGCCGCGGCTCCGATACCGCCGCTGGCGCCCGTGATCAGGGCGACTCTTCCCTCCAGTGTGCTCATCAGCTTCCCTTCTCGCAGTGGTTGTCGTGAGCGATCGGCGGCGGTACGTCGAGCGCGGGGTTGCGGTCGAAGAAGCCGACCGGCTTGAGCGTGAAACCGATCGTGGCCACCGGCATCACCGGCCAGTCCTCCGGGCGCGGCACGTGGTGATGGCCGAACGTGTACCAGACCACGATGTCCCGGTCCTCGATCGCCCGGTTGGCGCTGGTCCATTCCGGCAGGCCCGAGCCGCCCGCGTGCTGGTTGGGGTACTCGCCGGCCGCGAAGCGCTCGCCGCGCGCGTGCGGGGTCACCCACAGGTGCTCGCGGATGAAGCCTGCGCGCTTACTCACCGCCGCCTCGGGTTGGGCATAGGAGGTCGCGTTCTCACCCGGGATCAGCCGGTAGCCGATCGGCTTCCCGAGGCGGTGAAGGACGTTCGGGTTGACGACTTCCCACCATCGAGCCGATCCGGGATCGACCCGCCGTCTGGCCTCGAGCTCATGCGTGAATCGCCGCCGATGGGCGCGGAACGCGTTCCCGTGCGGATTCTCCGGACCGGGCGGGACCGGCTCGGTCCACACCTCCTCGACCGCGTTCTCCCGCCCGTCGAGATCGAAGTCCAGCCGTAGGTTGAAGAAATGTTGATGCACCATCGCGTTGAGCCCGGGAGCGACCAGGGTCCCGTACCGAGGGTGCTCGTCCGGAGGCACCGCGCCGGTCGAGAGCACGCCGGTCAGCTTGACCTCGTAGGCGATCGTGCCGTCCTGGTAGA
>JALYXK010000028.1 GCA_030947145.1 Actinomycetota bacterium | reverse complement strand
GGTGCCGGTCGTCTCCTCACCCTCACCCGTGGTCCCGGTCGTGCCCGTGGTCCCGGTCGTCTCCTCACCCTCACCCGTGGTCCCGGTCGTGCCGGTGGTCCCGGTGGTCCCGGTGGTCCCGGTCGTCCCGGTCGTCCCGGTGGTTCCCGTCGTCCCGGTCGTTCCCGTGGTGCCGGTGGTGCCGGTGGTGCCGGTGGTCGAGGTCGGCGCGGCCGCGGCGGACTCGGATGCGCCGGCGGTCACCTTCCCGACGGCCGTGTCGCCCGGAGTGGCCTGGACCAGGAACAGGGTCAGGGCCTCACGCACGTTGTAGGGGATCGTGGCCTGGTTGGTCGCGGTGTCGTCGGCGTTGCAGACGATCGGCGCCAAGACCGGGATCCCGGTGTCCGTGTTGGGCGCCCCGGTGCCACACCCGGCGGCCGGAACCGCCAGGCCGGTTTGGTTGAGCCCGATCACCTTGGAGGTCGCGGTGGGAGCCGTCGACGTACCGTTGTTACAGGTCTTGGTGTCCGATGTGGACTGGATGACCTGGGCCGTGACCCCAGCGAGATTGGCGTCGGTAACGCTCGAGTCACCGTGCGAGGTCTGGCAGGCGCCGCTGGTGGAGATGTCCCCGTTGGAGCTGGCGGCGCTGACCCCGATGGAGGTGGCGCCGGTCCCCACCTTGGCGCTGGCCACCGCGAAATGATTAGTCGAACCGGTCGCCGTGGTGTTGGAATCCGCCGTCACGGCGTTGACGCAGAGCGCACCCGCCGATGACGTGCAGAGGTTGTTGAGGATCGCCACCTGCGCCGCATTGAGTGGTCCGGTTGCCGTCTGACCCGGGTTCGTGTCGACGCCGAGGATCTCGTTTCCGAGCAGCGCCAGGATCGTGATGTGCCCGTGGTAGGTGCCGTCGGCACGCTGTTCGCCCCGAGCGCGGCCGAGGATGACATCCTCGCGGTTGAGGGTCGTGTCGCCGGCTCCGGTCGGATCGCTGCTCAGCGGACGCGCGCTGGTGGGGGCGAGATCGACGACGCCGACGGTTCCCTGACCGTGCGGATTGGCGCCATGCAGCGGCGGCTGATAGGGATTGGCGGCCGCCGCGGACGCCGCCGCGTGGGAACTGGACGTCGCAGGCGCGGTTGCGGTGGAGGTTGCCGGCGCAACGGCCTGACGGCCGGGAATACCAAGATCGACGCCGGACGAGAGTCCAGGCAGGGCAAACACCATCAGCGCGGCCAGCGAAACCGCTGCCGCCAGAAGAACCCGCAAACGTCCCCTCACGTAACCTCCCTATTTACCACATTTCCGAGCACCGGACGGCTCTGGACCACAATAGACACGGTATCGGCAGAAAGCACCTAGAGCAAGAGGGGCGGAGCAAACGCACGAGGTTCTGCAGCCAACCCACGAGGTTCTGCGCGCTAATCTGCGCGGGATGAGCCGCCGGCCCACGCCTGCGTAGGACCCCGCCCCGCTTGCCGCTTTCCCCGCCCGCCCCGGACTCCGCCCGCGCTCCGCACTCCGCACCCGGTGCCCAGGGTCACATCGGCTGGCAACAGCGCCTCGAGGAGTCGGCTTTCGGCCGCGGGATGCTGAGCAGCCTGATCGTCCTCACCCTGATCGCAATCGTGGCCATCAACCTGCCTCAGTCCGACCTGCGTCGCCAACTTCTGCGGCCCGGGCAGCCCTACCTCAACGCGCTCGGGGCCGACCAGAACTGGTCCCTGTTCGCTCCTGACCCACGCCGGGTAGTGCTCGACGTTTCCGCCGTGGTCGCCTACGACGACGGGCGAACCGCCCAGTGGACGTTCCCCCACGACGACGCGCTGATCGGCACCTACCGCGACTACCGTTGGCGCAAATGGGAGGAGAACCTGATCAGCCCGGACAACGCCGCGGCCCTGTGGCGCTCCGCCGCGCAGTGGGCGGCCGGGCAGGAGGCGCGTCCCGGGCACGCAGTCACCCGCGTCTCGCTGGTCGAGCGCTTCGCCCCGCTGGCCCCGCCCGGGACCACGCCCAGCGTCGCCCCGACCCAGCAGCGCGTGTTCTACACGCTGCGGACTCCGGCCCCGGGAGCGCGGAAATGAGCTCCAACTGGGAGCGGTTCTGGTTCGAGCCCGTGGCCACCTCCAGCCTGGCGGTGCTGCGAATCGGCTTCGGCCTCGTCGCGTTCGTCTGGACGCTCACGCTGACCCCGGACCTTGGCGCCTTCTTCGGCCACGGCGGTCTGGTGGGCGGCCAGCCTGAGGCGGCCGGGGTCTGGGGAGTGCTGGCAATCTTCCCCGGCGACTTCGCGGTGCAGGTGACCTTCGCGTTGTTGCTGATCGCCACCGTCGCCCTGACGGTCGGCTACCAGACCCGGCTGGCCGCGCTGCTGGTGTTCGTGGGGATCCTCTCCTTCGAGCGACGCGACCCTTACGTGTTCAATACCGGCGACGGACTGGTCAGGCTGATCGCCTTCTACCTGATGCTCGCACCATCCGGCGCGGCTTTGTCGGTCGACCGCTGGCGCACGGCTCGGGAGCACTTCTGGGAGTTTCCGCTGCGGGCGCCCTGGGCTCTGCGCCTGATGCAGATCCAGTTGAGCGTCCTCTATCTCTCCGGCCTATGGATCAAGCTGCAGGGCACGACCTGGAACAACGGCACCGCGGTCTCCTACGCGATGCGAATCTCCGATCTATCCCGCTTTCCCCTGCCTGGCTTCCTGATCCACTCGGCGCTGATCTGCAACCTGATGACCTACGGAACGCTGGCCATCGAGCTGAGCATCCCGATCCTCGTGTGGAACCGGCGCCTACGACCCTGGGCGCTGCTGGCCGGGCTGGGCCTGCACCTGGGGATCGAATACTCGATCCGGGTGGGATTCTTCAGCCTGGCGATGTTCACGCTGTACCTCTCCTTCCTCGATCCGACCGGGACCCAGGTCAGGCTGCTGGCCCTACGAGAGCGCCGACGTCGACGCGCCGGCGTCGGAGCCCCCCAACCCGTCGCCCAAACGTGACGGCGACGGTCAGACGGGCGGGCGCCGCCCTCGTGGCGCTGTTCATCCTTGCCGCCGGGCTGGGCGAAGGCAGCGCGGCCCGGGGCGCCGTGCTGGTCCGCACCTACCGCGTCGCTCCGGCGGGGGTGGACCCCAACGGACCGAGCGGCCAACCCAGCATCAGCGCCGACTCCCGCTATCTGGCCTTTGCCTCGCAGGCATCGAACCTCGGTCCCGTCATCGGCCACCCCCATGTCTCGAACATCTACCGGTTCGACTTTCGCACCGGTCTGGCCGCGCTGATATCGAGCGCTCCTAGCGGCGCGTCCGGCAACACCGCCTCGACGGCGCCCTCGATCAGCGGGGACGGTCAGGAGGTCGCGTTCGTCTCCCAGGCCACGAATCTCGTCGCCCGCACGCCGAAGCACGTCAGCGAGATCTTCGTCCGGGTCGGCAGCGGCCCGGTCCGACAGGTCAGCGTCGGGTTCGGCGGGGTGCAGCCCGATGGAGACTCCACCCAGCCGGTGCTCTCCGCCGACGGACGGTTCCTGGCCTTCACCTCCTCCGCCGACAACCTGATCGCCGGGGACGACAATGCGGCCTCCGACGTGTTCCTGGCCGACCTCAGCAGCGGCACGATCCAGCGCGTGAGCGTGACGAGCGCCGGCTTCCAGGCCCGCGGTGACTCGTACAACCCGTCGATCAGCGCCGACGGAGGCCTGATCAGCTTCACCTCCGCGGCCAACAATCTCGTGCCCCGCGATCACAACCGCGTGCCCGACGTATTCACCTACGCCCGGATCCGCGGGATCACCCGCCGGGTCAGCGTCTCGAGCCGGGGACGCGAGCAGAACGCCTCGGTCGCGGCGCCGTTTACCCAGATCTCGGATCTGAGCGCCGACGGGCGCTACGTGGTCTTCGATTCGGACGCCAGCAACCTGGTCCCGGGGGACAGCAACGGCCACACCGATGTCTTCCGGCGCAACCTGGCCACGGGACGCACCGCGCGCGTGTCCACGAGCTCGCTATTGCAACAGGGCGACAACGACAGCTTCGCACCGGCGACGTCGGCCGACGGCCGGGTGACCGTCTTTGAGTCCTTCGCCGACAACCTGGCCTCGCCCTGGACGCCGAACGAGAATGTGTTCGCCGCGGACCAGATCACCGGCACCGTGCTGAACGCCGACGTCGCCCCCGGTGGCCAGGCGCGCGGCCCGGAGCTCGACCCGCAGCTGCTGCAGCGGCCCGCCGTCTCCGCCGACGGCCAGGTGCTGATCTTCACCTCGGGCGCGGACAACCTGGTGCCGAACGACCACAACGGCACCGATGACCTGTTCGTGCGCGTGATCTCGCCCCCGGTGACCACGGTCGTCGAGGCCCCGCCGGCGAATACCGGCAATCGGCGACCTTTCGTCGAGTTCCGCGGCAACAACGCCTTGGCCAGGTTCGGCCTCTGCCAGCTCGACGGACGGCGGCTGATGTGTCCCGCCGGGCGCGCGTTCCGGCTACCGACGCTACGGCGCGGTACTCACATCCTGAAGATGTTCGCCGGGGCCCCGGGGACGCTCTTCGACCCCCGGGGCGCGGTCATCCACTTCCGGGAGACCTAACCCAGGCCGGTCGCTCAAGGGGTGTACACGGTCGCGTTGCCCAGCGGCGAGCCGCTGTAACGCTGACCGCCGACGACCAGCACGCGTCCGTTCAGCAGCGGAGCCACGGCTTCCTTGGCCGCCGGGATCAGCGCTCCCGCCGAACCCCAGCGGTTGCGCCGCGGGTCGTAGAGCGAGGCCGACCCCAGCGCGCCATGGTCGTTGAGGCCCCCGGCGACGAGCACCTGCCCGCCCCGCAGAAGGGTCGCCACGTGGAAGGCGCGAGGCGCCGGCAGCGAGGCGGCCCGGGTCCAGCGGTTGCGCTTCGGGTTGTAGATCTCGACCCCGGCACGGAAGCCCGGTGCCTTGTCGCCTCCTCCCACCACCAGGACCCGTCCGTCGGTCAACCGGGTGGCGGTCTGGTTGGCCACTCCGAAGGGGAGCGGGGCGGCCGAGGTCCAGCGGTTGCGAACCGGGTCGTACAGCTCCGCGCTGGACAGCAGCCGCAGGTTTCCTCCGACATCCTGCTCTCCCCCGACGACCAGGACCCGGCCGTCAGACAGGAGCGTCGCGGTGTGGTGATAGCGAGGGGTGCGCAGATTGGCGATCCGCGACCAGCGATTCGCCGCCGGCGAATAGAGCTCGGCACTCTTGAGCGCCGGTCCGAACCGGTTGAATCCGCCCACGACGAGCACTCGGCCGTCGCGCAGCAACGTCGCCGTGTGATTGTCGCGGGGTATCGAGAGCGCGCCGGCGGGTACCCAAGTCCCGCTCGAGGGGAGGTAGCGTTCGGCCGAGGCGAGATAACCCGCGGTCAGGTTTCCTCCCCCCGCGATCAGCACCGAGCCGTCCGCCAGAAGCGTCGCGGTGTGCGCGAACCGCGGCGAAAAGAAGGGTGAGGTGAACGTCCACCGGCCGCGGCTCGGGTCATACAGCTCCGCGCTGGCCAGGATCCCGAACTGGAATCCCCCGGTGACCAGCACGCGGCCGTCGGCGAGTAGCGTGGCGGTCTCCAGGTACCGCGAATTGTGGAGCCTGCCGGTGGAATGCCAATGCCCGCGCGCGAGAGCGGCGGGAGCACCGATCAGCGCTGTCAGCGCCAGCAGCAAACCCAGCAGCCCGGCCCGGGGAGCGCGCGCGGACCCGGGCGCAGGAGATCGGATTCTCCGCAGGGGCATCAGGGCGCCAGCCTGAACGGGAGAATCGTCCGCAGACCGACGGAATAGAAGTGGCTGATGTTGCCGGCGCGGTCGATGGCCAGCGCCCGCACCACGTAGTGGCCGGCCGGAAGCGCCGCGGCCGGGGCCATCCGGAAGCTCCAGCGCCCGTGGGCGTATTTCGCGGCGAAGAAGAACGGCGTCGAGCAATCCGAGAGCACGAGCACCCGGCGAGGGTCATACCAGATGCATTTCCCGTGGGTCTTGAATTGACGGGTCGGGGAGACCAGCTGAATCGCCAGCTCGACCTTGCTCACGCCGTGGGAATCGCTGGCCACGCCCCGGAACAGGGCTCCAGCGGTACCGAGGTGCAGGCGCTGATCGGGCCGGGGCGAATCGATCCTGACCCCGGGCGCGATGCCGTCGCGCACCCGGATCGTCACGGCGCTGGAAGTCACCTGCTGACCGTCCGGGTCGACCACGGTGACGGTGGCGCGATAGGTCCCGGGATTGCGGTAGCCGTGGAGAGCCAGCGGCGAGTAGCTCCGCTCGACGATCCCGTCGCCGTAGTGAAAGACGTACTTGGCGATGTCGCCCCGGGAGGAGGATGCGTCCAGCAACACGCCGTGGAGTTGCAGCGGGCTCCGGGCCGAGACCCGCAGTCGGGCATTCAGCCCCTGCGCCGCGGTCGCGGCCGGCTGCCCCTTCCCCTGCGTACCACCGCGGGAGAACGCCGGGGGCGCCACTGCGCCGGCGGCGAGCGCCCCGAAGACGGCGACCGCCGTTACCACCCTGATCTGCACTACCCGGCGATGATACGCACGGGGCGGTCGGCCCGCTGCAGGTGCCCACAGCGATCCGCGGCGGCTAGTAGACGAACGTGACCCCGGGGTCGAGGGCCATCGCCTGGGCGGTCCGGGCACCGAAGCGACGCGTGGTCACCCGCCCGATCGCCGGGGCATGCATCTCGCTGACGGTGAAGGAGCCATCGCCGGCCACGGCGCTCACCAGCGCCACGTGGCCGGCGGACAGGGCGCCGTAGGAGCCGGGCTGGAACACCACCACAGCGCCCGTTTCCGGGCGGTTGCCGGTCGACAATCCGGCCCGCTGGGCGTTGACCGCCCAGTCCTTGGCCACCCAGTCGACGGCCAGGCCGAGGGTGTGGGCGAGCAGGGCTCGCACGTAGGCCCAGATGTCGACAGCAGCGATGACATCGGGGCGCTGCGCGGCGACGTAGTCGGTGCACTGTCCCGCGGACTGCCCCTTGTGGAACGCCGATAGGATCGAGTTCGAGGTCAGCGACCACCAGGTCCGCGCGAGGGCCGGGAGCAGCCCCAGCTGGAGTTGCTGGGGATCGGGGAAGCTCCCACCGAACTGGAATACGCGCAGCTGGCGGGCCAGCGACAGCCTCGTCCGGTGGCGCTTGCGGCCATGGACGGTGAGCACGACGCCGATCTGGCTGGAGCCGCAGATGACTGAGACGCGCCAGGTCGCGCTGCGCGCCCGGGCCGGCACCTGCCAGACCCAGGCGATGTGCATCGCGGTAGCCTGAACCGTGCTCAGCGACTGCGTCCGTCCGCCGGCACTGGCCACCAGTTGGCACTGATCCGCGGGCGCCGCCAGCGTCATCGTGACGTAGGCGCTCCCCCCGGCCCAGACGGTCCCTGAGGACAGCGGCGCCGTCTGGGCGCCGGCCGGAGCGGACCAGCAGGCCATGACCCCGGCGACCAGCACGGTCACGAAAGCCGGGACACGAACTACCCCCATAGCTACCTATATCGGCAGCTCGCGCGGTTGGGTTGAGCGTTATTTTGCGAGCTAGGGGTGGAGCACCCCGGCCGCCCCACCGCCCCGCCGCGAGGGTTCGGCCACGGCCTGCATTCGCCCGTGTCCCAGCAGCTGCAGGCCACTGGCCACGCCGATCGTGGGAGCGATCTTGATCGTGGGATCGAGGGGCGAGGTGTCGCTGATGGCGAAGGACTGCCCGAGCTGCTCGAGGCCCGGCGTGGTGGGCTGAGCCAGGAACGCCGGCTCGGCCTGAGTGGTGGCCGAGTTTCGCTGGGAGGCACGGGGCGCGGCGAGTGCCGTCGGCAGGCTCATGTGCAGATCGATCCGGTTGACCAGGATCTCCATCACGGTGGTGATGATCGTGGCGCCGCCCGCGGCTCCGACGGCCAGGAACGGATGTCCGTGGCGCAGCACGATCGTGGGGGACATGCTCGACCGCGGGCGCTTGCCGGCGGCGGGGAGGTTCGGGTCCGGGACCCCGGCCTGCAAGGGCACGAAGTTGAAGTCGGTGAGCTCGTTGTTGAGCAGGAAACCCCGCCCCGGTACGACGATTCCGCTACCGCCAAGCTCCTCGATCGTATTCGTGTACGAGACCACGTCGCCGGCCTTGTCGGCGACGACGAAATGGTTGGTGTTGATCCCCTCCTGCGGCGGCGAGGCCGAGGTCGGCTGCCGAGCAACGCAGCCGCTGGATCCCGCGAACGGGTTGCCGGGCGCGACCGGGCTCGTGAGGGCATAGGCCGGATCGATCAGGCAGGCCCGCTGCTGGGCGAACCCCGGGGAGAGCAGTTGCCGCAGGGGCACATTGACGAAGCGGGGATCCCCCACGTAACGGTTGCGATCGGCAAACGCCAGCCGACTCGCCTCGAGCAGGTGGTGCAGCTCCTGCACCCGGCTCTCGGTGGAGAGCTCGAAGTTCCCCAGGATGTTCAGCGCCTCCCCCACCGTCGTGCCCCCGCTCGAGGAGGGAGCCATCGAGTAGACGTCATAACCCCGGTAGTTGACATGCGTCGGATCCACGTTCGGGGCCCGATAACCCGACAGGTCGGAGAGTGCCATCAGCCCCGGGCGCGGGACGATCGTGGCCCCGGTGGCCAGCGGGAGGTGATGAACAGTGTGAACGATGTCGCGTCCGATCGAGCCGCCGTAGAAGGCGCCCACCCCGCGCTTGCCGATCAGTCGGTAGGTCTTGGCCAGAGCCGGATTTCGCAGCGTCGAGCCCACCGGCGGTAGGCCGCCATGAGGGAGGAACAGCGATTTGGTCGAGCTGAATTGGGCAAATCGGGATGCGTTCTCCCGGGCCTCCTCGCGCAGCGTCGGGTTCACCGCGAAGCCGTTCTGTCCCACCTGCTCGGCGGGAGCGAGGTCCCGGGCCAGTCCCAACTTCCCCCAGCGCGCGAGCGCGCGATGCCAGGTCATCAGCGTGCCGGGAACCCCAACCGAGAGCCCGCTGGTGACCGCGGTGGGAAAGCTCAGCGGCTTGCCGGTCTGAGGATCGATGAACAGGTTCGGATTCGCCGTGGCCGGGGTGGTCTCGCGACCATCGATCGTGTAGACGCGGTGGGTGTGCGCGTCGTAATAGACGAAGTACCCGCCGCCTCCGATTCCGGCGACGAACGGGTCGGTGACGCCGAGGGTCGAGGCGACGGCGATTGCGGCGTCGACCGCGTTGCCGCCGTGCCGGAGGATGTTGAGGCCCGCGCGCGTAGCCGGAACGGTGTCCGAGGCGACCGCACCGCCGGTGCCGATGGCCTGCGTTTGCTTGCCTGAGGCCAGAGCCGGGACCACGGCCAGAGCCAGTCCTACCAGTAACAGAGACGCCGTCCTCAGGGCTATCCGCACGCCCTACCTATTCCCGTCTGCACGGCGAGCTAATCAGAACCGAAGGCGTGAACCGCGCGAACGCGTCCGGCGGTCGAACGCGGTTGCAGCGGGCGACCGCCCGCTCAGTGCACCCGTCAGCCGCGGCCCGGCGGGAAGCCGACCTGGAGACGCTCACCGTCGCTGCCCACGATCGTCGGGACGACTCCCCGGTTGTTCGTGTAGCTCATGAGCTCGGCCTTCCAGGCCGAGCTCTGGGTCGCGTCGCGTTCCTCGACGATCTCGCCCTCGGCGGCCAAATGCTCGCGGGCCGCCTGGCAGTAGGGGCAGGCCGGCTTGACGTACATGATCACGCTCATGGGCTGCTCGAAGCCTAACGCGCCGCCTCGATCACCGGACGCATCCTGCGAGAGCCTTCAGGCTCGCCGTCTAGCGTGCGCGGGACGCGTACATTCGGCGGCGTGGCTGCAAACACACGCCCATTGACCTGCGACGTCGCGCTGGCGGCGGCGTGGGCGGCCTTCGTCCTCGGCGCCGCGTACGCGGCGGTCAGCGCCTACTGGGGACTTGGCGGAACCGGCCGGCTGGACACGCTGGGCGGTGCGCTCGAGCGCGCAGCGCGTAGCGGATCGGCGGGGTCGCTGGTCCTCCTGTGGACGACCGCCCACCTCAAGCTCTGCGGGGCAGTCCTGCCCCTGGCCGTGGTTCGAGGCGCCGGCTTTACCTCTCGGCGCCGGTGGCCGCGCAACCTGGCCTGGATCGAGAGCGCCGGATTGACCGTCTACGGACTTGTCCTGACCGTCGTCGG
>JALYXK010000027.1 GCA_030947145.1 Actinomycetota bacterium | reverse complement strand
ACGCTGCCGATCTCCTTGGCGAACTCGGCGCGCTCGTACATGTCCTCCATCGTCGCGGCGGTCACGTTCATGTAGTGACCCTTGACCTCGCCGGTGGCGGCGGACGCCCGGTTCACCGCCTCGATCGCGTGGAGGTAGCGGTCGCGCCAGCGCATGAACGGCTGCGAGTTGATGTTCTCGTCGTCCTTGGTGAAGTCGAGACCCCCGCGCAGCGCCTCATACACGACTCGTCCGTAGTTCTTCGCCGACAGACCCAGCTTCGGCTTCGTGGTAGCGCCGAGTAGCGGGCGCCCGAACTTGTCGAGGTACTCACGCTCCATCACGATCCCGTGCGGCGGGCCCTGGAACGTCCGTAGGTAGTGCGGGGGGATGCGCATATCCTCGAGCCGCAGAGCCTTCAGGGCCTTGAACCCGAACACGTTGCCGATGATCGAGGAGGTCAGGTTGGCCACCGAGCCTTCCTCGAAGAGATCGATGTCGTAGGCGATCTTCGCGATGTACTGCCCCGGGCTGCCCTGCACCTCATCGCATGTGTACGCCTTCGCCTGATAGTGCTCGTGCGGGGTGAGGCGGTCCGTCCAGACCACGGTCCAAGTCGCCGTCGAGGACTCTCCGGCCACGGCGGCGGCCGCCTCGATCGGATCCACGCCCTCCTGAGGGGTGATTCGGAACGCGCACAGGACATCGGTGTCCTTCGGCTCGTAGTCGGGGTTCCAATAGCCCATCTCGGCGTATGGAGTGACGCCGGAAGCCCAGCGATCTTTTTTCTGGCTGTCGTCCGTGGTCGTCATAACAAGTAGAACCTTTCGATCGAAACTCCGTCGCCGAAGAGTAAGCTGCTTCAGTTACAAGACCAAGTTAAGCCTGCTGGCTTATAGAAGTCAAAGACTAATTTGCCGTATTACCAATGAGCTTTGCCTATGTTTCTCCCCAGAGTCCATTCACCCGACAGCGCGGGATGCACCTATTGCTCAGCGGCAAGTTTTGATGGTTCGCCTGTGCCGATTGCCCTAGCGTCCAGCCGATGCTAGGCGCGACCATGGAGGACGGCTCGCCCGGGGACCGGCGCGCCGGAGTGTCCGGACCGCATTCGCTCGTGGAGCTCGAGCCGGTCGCCTTGGAGGCCGCCGGTGCGGCGGCGCTGGCCTGCCAGCGCTGGATCGGACGGGGCAGCGGCGATGGCGCCGACGGCGCGGCCACCGAGGCGATGCGCGCCGTGCTGGCCAACGCGCCCGGGCTCGGCACGGTCGTTGTGGGGGAGGGCGCGAAGGACGAAGCCCCGATGCTCTTCGACGGGGAGCAGCTGGGCGCCGAGGGAGGTCAGGAGTTCGACATCGCGGTCGACCCGCTCGAGTGCACCGATCTATGCGCGATGGGGCTTCCGGGCTCGCTGGCCACAATCGCCTTCGCCGCGTCGGGATCGATCGCTTCGCTCGGCGTTGCCTTCTACATGGACAAGCTGGTTGGGCCGCCGGCGCTGTGCGGAGTGCTCGATCTGACGGCCTCGGCCGAGACCAACCTGGAGCGCGCCGCCGCCGCGCTCGACAAGCCGGTTGAGCAAATGCGCGTGGTGGTGCTCGACAAACCACGCCACGAGCCGCTGATCGAGTGTCTGCACCGCGCCGGGGCGAGTGTCAGCTCTCCGCCGGCCGGCGACGTCGCCGGTGCGCTCTCCGCGCTCCTGGCCGACGGGGACGCGGACCTGCTGATGGGCATCGGCGGCACCGCCGAAGGCCTCTTGACTGCGTGTGCGGTTCGGGCGCTGGGCGGCTTCATGCAGGCCAGGCTCGCGCCGCAGCTCCCGGACGAGACGCAGGCCGTGGCGAGCGCCGGACTCAGCACCGACCGGGTCTATGAGCTCGACGAGCTCGCGGCCGGCGAGAGCCTGTTCGTCGCCACCGGTGTAACCGGAGGTGCGCTCCTGCGGCGCCCGTGGCACGAGGACGGGGAGATCCACACCGACTCGATCGTGATCGCCGCGGGCGCGGTCCGGCGGGTCGTCGAGTCGCGGGTCTGGCCCCCGGCCCCGGCGGCAGATGATGTTCCGAGCAGCCGAGGGACCGGACGATGACGCCGGAGCTGAGAAATGCTCTGCAGGCGACGGCGCGCGGGATGGTCGCCGAAGGCCAGGGCATTCTCGCCGCCGATGAGAGCAACAAGACGATGACCAAGCGGATCGAGGCGGTCGGCGCGGAATCGACGCCGGAGGCCCGCCGGCGGTTCCGGGAGCTGCTGGTGACCACGCCGGGCGCCGAGGAGCACATCAGCGGCGTGATCATGTACGACGAGACGATCCGCCAAGCCGCCGCTGACGGGACTCCGTTCCCGGCGTTGCTCGCCTCTCGCAAGATGATTTCCGGGATCAAGGTGGATACGGGCGCCAAGCCCCTCGCCGGCGCGGACGGCGAAACGGTCACCGAGGGTCTCGACGGCCTGCGCGAGCGCCTGGCCGAATATCACGAGCTGGGGGCCAGGTTCGCCAAATGGAGAGCCGTGATCGCGCTCGGCGACGGACTCCCGAGCCGCTACTGCATCGCCGCCAACGCGCATGCGCTCGGCCGGTATGCCGCGCTCTGCCAGGAGGCGGGGATCGTGCCGATCGTGGAGCCCGAGGTGCTGATGGACGGCGGCCATCCGATCGATCGCTCGGAGGCGGTAACCACCGCCGTGCTTCGGGCGGTGTTCGCCGAGCTGCTTGACCAGCGCGTACTGCTCGAGGGGATCGTGCTGAAGCCGAACATGGTGATGTCCGGCTACGACTGCGAGCAGCAGGCGGGCGTGGACGAGGTCGCCGAGCGCACGCTCACGGTGCTCCGCCGGGTGGTGCCCGCCGCCGTCCCCGGGGTGGCCTTCCTCTCCGGCGGACAGAGCGACGAGCTGGCCAGCGCCCACCTGAGCGCGATGAACGCCCGCGGCGAGGCGCCGTGGGAGCTCAGCTTCTCCTACGGACGCGCGCTGCAGGCGGCACCGTTGCAGGCCTGGGCCGGAGAGGAGTCAAACGCCCAAGCTGCTCAGGCCGCGTTCGCTCACCGGGCCCGCTGCAACGGGGAAGCCCGTTTCGGGCGCTACTCCGCGGAGCTCGAGCACCAAGCCGCCACCTCCGGCTGACCGAGCCCCGAGGGCAGGGGGCGCATGAATCGCCCGGCTGGGCGGGTGCTAAAGACCGTTCGCTTGGACCACACGGCGCACGAACGACGTGAACAGCTCGACCGGCGTCCTCACGGGTCCCACCGCCGAGCGCAGCACGAACCACGGGCGACTCGGTGGCCCGTCTGTCAGCTTGAGCTCCCCGAGCCATCCGGACGCGAGCTCCGGGTCGATGGCCACCCGGGAGAGCAGCGAGACGCCGAGCCCGGCTCGAGCTGCCTGCTTGATCGCCCCGTTTGAGCCGAGCGTCACCGTGTCCGGAGCCAAGCCGCGGTCGGCCAGGAACTGCTCGTTCAGTCTGCGCGTTCCCGATCCGAACTCACGCAGGAGCCACGGACGCCCGGCTAGCTCGGCCGAATCCAGCGGCCCCTGACCGACGGCCGGGTCATCGGGCGCCGTGATGCAGGCGATCTCGTTCTCCATCAGCGGCTCAGCGACCAGCCGGTCGTCGGAGCGCGGTGGCGCCCCGGCAATGGCGACGTCGACCGAATGCTTGATCACGCGCTCGAGCACCTCCTGCTGATTGCCCACGGCGAGCATCAGCTTGATGTCGGGGTGCTCCTCGGAGAACGCCCGCATCAGGGGTGGGACAAACGACTCGGCCGCCGTCGTCGCGGCGATGATCTGCAGCTTGCGCGCCACCAGCGAGGCGGCCTCCAGCGCGGCCTGCCGCCCCTGCTGCAGCAGACCGATCACGTCGGCGGCGTAAGGCGAGAACGCTGCACCCGACTCGGTGAGCCGTATCCCCCGCCCGGAGCGCTCGAACAGCTCACAGTCGAGCTCGCGCGCCAAAGCGGCCAGGGCCGATGAGACCGACGGCTGCGTCACCACGAGCTCGTCCGCGGCCGCGGTCACCGATCCAGCCTGAATGACCGCCAGCAAGGTGTTCAGCTGCGTGAGAGTTATAGACATTCACCCGGCAGTGTAGTCCTAAGTATTGGTAGACCCCACACGATGTGTGAGCGGTCTCCGCGGGTGAGGTCTCAGGCCGCTAGGCGGTCCGCGCGCGCCGTGGGCACGGCATCGCCCGAGTTCACGCCGAAGCAACGCCGGAACCGGCGGGCCAGCCAGTCGATCGCCACCGGCGTGCCGGCGAACGCTCCGCTGATGTGGTCGACTCCGCCCCGGGTCACGTACAACCGGACGTCGGCGCCAAGCCCCTGCCAATCGTCACGCAGGTGAATGCTGTGCTCGAAGGAGACGATCTGGTCGCGGTGGGCATGGTGCAGAAGCACCGGCGCCGCGGGGGCGATCCTCCCGAGCCGGTTCTCCCGCAGGCGCCGGCGCCAGTCCGGCTGCTCGAGCACGTTGGGCTGGGTCAGGTCGGAGGCCCGCATGAACCGCGGCCCCGAGAGCATTGCCTGCAGCACGTTCGAGTTGCGCAAACCCTCGATCCCCTCCCGCGCCAGCGGCGTCAGGTGCGAGTCGAGGTCGAGCTCGGGGTAGGCGGCCGCGTAGCCGATCCCGCCGTAGGCAATGAAGAACGAGAAGAAGCTGCCGTCGAGGTTGGGCGTGGCCCACTCCAGGTCGGCGGCCGCCGCGCCGGCAGCCACCCCCACCAACGGCACGTCCGGGGCGTAGGTCGGCTGCAACTGAGCCGCCCAGGCCGCCGCCGCACCGCCCTCGGAGTAGCCGATGATCGCCGCCGGGCCGTCGGCCGGGAGCTCTTCCGGGCGCAGCGCGCGGGCCGCTCGCATCGCGTCGAGGACGTTCGGGCCGAGCGCGCGGCCAACCATGTAGGTGTGGTCGCCGGGGGTGCCGAGGCCCTGGTAATCGGTCACCGCGACGGCCCAGCCGCGGGCCAGCAGCATGGCCATCAGCCCAGCCTCCCAGTCGCGACCGCGGGTCAGCAGTCGCGAGGGGGCTGCCCCGTCGCCGATCCCGTGCGTGCCGATCGCATAGCCGACCAGCGGACGGACCCGTTGGCCCCGGGCGCCGGTCATCCCGAGCCCGCCGGAGGGCACCAGCACGACTCCCGAGACCGCCGTCGGCTCGCCGGTCGCCGAGGTCGAGCGGTAGAGGACCCTCCAGGCCCGTGCGCGCAGGCGCACGCCGGGAACCAGGTAGGCGTCGACCGGCTCTGAGCGGAGCAGAGCTCCGGGGTTCCCCTCGGGCAGCGGATCGGGCGGTAGGTAGAACCCCTCCGCGGCTTCGCGTCCGCGCCTCGGCGCCGACACCAGCAACAGCGCCGCCGCGGCCTGACGGGCTACGCCGATGGCAGACGCCACGATGGGCTCCTTGCGATTACCTCGGACCCGAAGTTCGGCCGCACGACGCTTAACACATTACTCCACCACCCTGTCGGGTTAGTGTGCGCATGACCACAGCATCGGGACCGCGCTAGGTCCGCCCTGGCCGCTAGCGCTTACGCCGGCGGCGGCTGGACTGCGTTCCGCGGTTCCACTCGTTCATCTGCCAGGGCGAGTCGAGCGGGCTCTCGCCGTCGAAGCGACCGGCGCCCGGGGTGTCGCTGCGGTCGTAGGGATGCCGGTGGATGCCGCTTCCGGCCACGGTGTACCAGCCGATCACCACTCCGGCCATCACCACAACGCACCCGATCACCATCACCATGTCAGGTACCTTACCGTCTCAGACGCCCGGCCCTACCCCAGCAGTCCGATCCGCTGGGCCCTCTGGACCGCCTCCGCGCGATTGCGCGCGCGCAGCTTGCGGTACAGCGCGCTGGTGTGCTCCTTGACCGTGTGCGGCGACAGGTAGAGCTGCTCGGCGATCTCGCGGTTGGTGGACCCGGCGGCGATCAGGTCAAGCACCTCGCGCTCGCGCTCGCTGAGCAGCGGGGCCGGTTGCTGGACCTTCGGCGGGAACATCGTCATGCCCAGACCCACCATCCGCACCGCGCGGGCCACCTCGTGCGCCTCCCAATCCTTGGAGACGAAGCCCGACGCACCCGCCGCGCGGGCCGCCGCCGGCGACATCCGCCCGGCGCCCGAGATCAGCAGCACCCGGGTCGCGGCCGACGCCGCGCGGATCGACTCGCACACGTCGGCGCCCGACTCGCCGGCCAGGAACAGGTCGACGAGCGCCACATGCGGGCGAAACCGGCGGGTCAGCTCGAGCGCCTCGGCTCCGGTCCGCGCCGCCAGGCAGCGCTCGACCCAGGGCTGCTCTCCCAGTAACACACGGAACCCCCAGTGGACCACGTCGTGATCGTCGACGACGAGCACCCGCAGCTTGCGGGAGTCGAGGATCGCGCCACCGGGCGCGCCCTCGCCCCGCTCCCCGGCGCTCATCGGTCGTCCTCCGAGCGCAGCGGGACGACCAGTCGCACGCGCCAGCTCTCATCGCCGACGGGCCCGAACTCGACCACGCCGCCCTGCTGAAGCGCCTCGAACGCCGCCAGCCGCAGCCCCATGCCGGCCCCCCGCGCGCCGTGCCGGACGCCGTCGTTGCGCAACTCGAGCGTGAACGTGTCGGCGTCCCGACCGACCGTGACGTCGATGCGTCTCGGCTCGGCGTGCTTGGCGACGTTGCGCAGCGCCTCGGCCAGGAATGACTGCGCGATCGGCTCGAGGTCCGGTGGCACGGTGGGCGGATCGGGCCAGTGCACCTCGACCCGGGCGGCCTGAGCGCCCTGCAGTCGGTCGAGCTCGTCGGCCAGCGTCGTCCCGGTCTCGAGCGGCAGCGGGGCCAGCGGCCGCTCCAGCGCCCGGCGCAGGTCGCCGATCGCCTCCTGCATCTCGACCCGGCAGCGCTCGCGCTCAGCCGCCCCCAGGGGCTGCTCCGCGCTCAGCGCCAGCGATACGCCGAACAGCCGCTGGAGGACCCGCTCGTGGATCTCCCGGGCCAAGCCGAGGCGCTCGCCGAGATGCCGGGCCCGCTCCTGCTGCCGGGTGGCATTGCGGGCGGTGGCCACCAGCGCGGCGGTCTTGCCCAGCGTCCACAGCAGATGGCGCTCGCCGTCGGTGAGCTCAAAGCGGCCGCCGCCGCGATCGGCGCAGATCACCCCATAGGCGTGACCGGCGGCGCTCATCGGGGTGCAGACGAGCGTGGTGATCCCGAGTACCTCGGCGTAGTCGGGCGGGACCGCCTCCTCGATCCCTTCCGAGACGACGACGACCTCGTCCTCGAGCAGCGCGCGCTGCGCGATCGGCGTGTTGACCAGCGTCGGGCGCAGCGCCGCGAGCTGGGAGAAGGAGGTGCCGTGGGCCCCGACCGCCCGGACTCGGCGCCGGGCCGCATCGGACATGAAGATCGCGGCGCGGCGCATCGTGGTGAGCCGGCAGATGGCCTCGCAGATCCGGTCGTAGAACTCCGTCGAGGACGTGTCGGTGGCGATCTCGGCGAGCAGCTCGGCGAACACCTCGAGCGGCTCCACCCCGGCGAACAGCGACGTCCGCTGGACCGACGCGGGCTCACGAGCGCCACCCGGGCGTGGTTGCTGCAGGGTCACCGGCACCCGATTCTACGGAGCGCACGCGTCCCCTATCCTGCCCGGCCAATGCGCCCGCGAGCTGCCGTGACGCTGTTGGTCTGCGCCGCGCTGGTGGCCGGCGCGGCGCAGCTGTCGGGCTGCGGCTCGAGCCCGTCCTCGGCCACCGTTCAGGACGCCACCCTCGTCCTCGATTTCACTCCCAACGCGATCCACGCCGGAATCTACTCCGCGATCGCTCGCACCTACGACCAGGACGCGGGAGTGCATCTGCATGTGGTGGCGCCGTCGTCCAGCACCGACTCGATCAAGCTGCTCGAGACCGGTCGCGCCGACTTCGCCATCCTGGACATCCACGACCTGGCCATCGCCCGCGAGCGCGGTAAGGACGTCGTGGGGATCATGGCGATCGTGCAGCTCCCGCTGGCCGCGGTGCTGGTCGCCCCGCAGATCCACAGCCCGCGCCAGCTCGACGGCAAGACGGTCGGCGTCACCGGGGTCCCCAGCGACACGGCGGTGCTGCGCTCGATCGTGGCCGGAGCCCGCGGCAACCCGCGCCGGGTCAAGACGATCACGATCGGCTTCAACGCCGTGCCGGCCCTGCTGGCCCACCGCGTGGCCGGCGCCACGGCGTTTTGGAACGACGAGGGCGTCACCCTCCGGCGCCGGCGGCCCGGCTTCCGGGTCTTCCGCGTCGATCGTTACGGAGCCCCGGCCTACCCGGAGCTCGTGCTCTGCGCGACGGGCTCCTCCCTGCGCCAGAACCCCGGCCTGGCCCGGGGGGTCCTGCGCGCGCTGGTCCGCGGCTACGGCTTGACCCGGGCCGATCCCGCGGGCAGCGCGGCCAACCTCGAATCGCTGGTGCCCGGCCTCGATCCGCCCCTGGTCGCCGTCGAGCTCGCGGCCGAGCGCTCGTCGTTCGTCAGGCCCGGCGGCCACTTCGGCGAGCTCGACCCGCGGAGCCTGCGGGCCTGGGCCGACTGGGAGGTGAAATTCGGAATCGTCAAGCGGAGGCCCGACCTGGCCAGGATGTTCAACCCGGCGTTCCTGCCCGGGTAGCGGTTTACTGAGCGCGAATCTTGTTGAACTCCTGGCGGACCGATTCGGGCCGGCCCCACATCTGCACGACCTCGACCCGGCCCGTGCGAACCTCCCGGACGGCGAGCTCGCCGTCGATCTCGGCTTCGTCGAGGAGCTTGAGGGCCACGTGGACCGCCGGGACCGCGGCGGCGTGCCCGAAGCGGTGGGCCACCAGCAGCCGCCAGTGCCAGTCGTGCTTGGAGTAGGGCTGGGCGTTGCAGGTGACCAGCAGCACCGCGGCATCGACGTAGCGAGGCTCGTCGAAGATCCGCAGGTCGAGCTCGAGGTCCGTCCAGTCGTCGGGCAGCGAATCGACGATCTCCGTGAATGTCTCGGCGAGCGGCATGGCCGCCAAGCCTACAGCTGCATTCTCCGAGATCGCCCCCGGGCGATCTCGGCAAGGTAATCGGCGCCAGCCGATTACCCCAGCTGCTGGTAGATCAGGAACAGGTTCATCAGCGTGATCAGGCCGGCCACCCCATAAGCCAGCGCGCTGGTCAGGCGGCTGTTGGTGTGCGCGCCCATGACGTCGCGGCGCGCGGTGAGCACGACCAGCGGGATCAGCGCGAGCGGGATCCCGAACGCGAGCACGACCTGGCTGAAGACCAGGGCGCTGGTCGGGTTGACGCCGATGGCCAGCACGAGCAGGGCCGGCATCATCGTCACCGCACGCCGCACGAACATCGGGATGCGGACATCGATGAAGCCGGCCATCACGATCTGGCCCGCGTAGGTGCCGACGCTCGACGACGACGCCCCGGAGGCGAACAGGGCGACGGCGAAGGCCAGCGCGGCCCCCCCGCCGACCAGCCGGCCGAACTCGCGGTGGGCCGCCGTCAGCGAGCTGAGCCCGGACAGCCCCGAGTGGTGAAACA
>JALYXK010000022.1 GCA_030947145.1 Actinomycetota bacterium | reverse complement strand
TTTCGACCGATGCCGCCGCTGATCACCCGGGAAGAAGCCCTGCACCTCGGCGAGCTCGAGGGCCACATCGAGATCGAGGCGCTGGTTCAGCGCGCGTGGGAGGCCCGCCTCGAGCGCTTCGCCGATGCGACCGACATGTGCTCGCTGGTCAACGCCAAGTCCGGCGGCTGCGCCGAGGATTGCGGCTTCTGCGCGCAGTCTCGCTACGCCGAGGCCGACACCCCCATGCACGCGATGATGGATGCCGAACAGATCCTCGAGCATGCCCGCGCGGCCGAGGCGGCGGGGGCGCACCGCTTCTGCATGGTCACGCAGGGGCAAGGATTATCGAGGCGCGACTTCGAGAAGGTCCTCGAGGGCGCCCGTCTGGTTGCCCAGCACACCAACCTCAAGCGCTGCGCCTCGATCGGCCACATCTCGGTCGACCGTGCCCAGGCGCTGAAGGAGGCGGGGATCCAGCGCGTTCACCACAACGTCGAGACCGCCGAGTCCTATTACCCCGAGGTCTCGACGACGGTGCGCTACGAAGGTCGTCTGCGCACGATCGACGCCGTCCGCGAGGCCGGGCTCGAGACCTGCGTGGGCGGGATCCTGAACCTCGGCGAGACCCGGGCGCAGCGAGTCGAGATGGCCTTCCAGCTGGCCGCGATCAACCCCACCAGCGTCCCGATCAACCTGCTCAATCCTCGCCCGGGGACCAAGTTCGGCGATCGTGAGCGGATGGACCCGTGGGAGGTCGTCAAATGGATCGCGATCTTCCGGCTGGTCCTACCCGAGGCTCTGTTCCGCCTGTGTGGGGGTCGGGTCGAGAACCTCGGCGAGCTCCAGCGCACGGCGGTCAAGGCCGGGCTGAACGGCGTCATGATGGGCAACTTCCTGACCACGCTCGGCAACACTCCCGACGAGGATCGGGCGATGTTCGACGAGCTCGGGCTGAACGTCGCCCGGCAGCCCGACAACGGAGCCAACCCGCGCCCGGACAATCGCAGCGGCTGGCTCCAGGGCGACACCCCCGACGCGGTGGCCGCCACCCCGGACCTGATCGGCGAGGCCCTGGACGCACCGGCGGCCGGCCTGTCGGTCCGGCTCTGGGATCCGTCCACGCAGCTGCGCTTTCACGCCAAGGCGGCGGTTCCGGCACGCCCGGACGGGGCTCCGAACGCCGGCCGCGATCTGGCGGCCTGAGTATGGAGAGCGTCCGATGATCGAGATCGAGGCGCGACTCGACGAACTGAAGTCGCGCGGGCTGCACCGGCGCACGCGCATGGTCAGCGGGCCGCAGGGTCCCCACGTGCTGCTCGATGGCCGGCCCGTGATGATGCTGTGCTCGAATAACTACCTCGGGCTGGCCGATCACCCCAAGCTGCGCTCCGCGGCGGCCGACGCCGCAGCGCGCTGGGGGGTCGGGGCCGGCGCCTCGCGTCTGGTCTCCGGCACGATGACGATCCATCGCCGCCTCGAGGAGCGCCTGGCCGGTTTCAAGCGTCAGGAAGCAGCGTTGCTGTTCGGCTCGGGCTACCTCGCGAACCTGGGCGTGATCGCCGCCCTGGCCCGGGCCGGCGACGTCGTCTTCTCCGACGAGTTCAACCACGCCTCCATCATCGATGGCTGCCGGCTGTCCCGGGCCGAGGTGTTCATCTACCGCCACCGCGACGTCGAGCACCTCAAATGGGGAATCCTTCAGGCCGAGCGCCGGGGGGCGATGATCGTCACCGACACCGTCTTCTCGATGGACGGCGACGTGGCGCCGCTCCCGGAGATCGTCGAGCTCGCCCGCCGCCACCACTTGCGCGTGGTCGTGGACGAGGCCCACGCGACCGGCGCCCTCGGGCCCGAGGGCCGCGGAGCCGTCGCCGAGGCCGGCCTGGAGGACGAGATCGACGTGATCGTAGGCACGCTGGGCAAGGCGCTCGGCTCCTACGGGGCGTTCGCCGCTTGCCGCGCCTCGATGGCGCGCTACCTGATCAACGCCGCCCGCACGTTCATCTTCTCCACCGCCCCCCCACCGCCCGCCCTGGCCGCCGCGCTGGCGGCACTCGAGATGATCGAGGAGCGTCCGCGCCTGGTCGCCAAGCTGGCGGCCAACGCCTCGGCGCTGCGCGCGGAGCTGGCGCTGCAGGGTTTCGACGTCCGCGGTTCCCGGACGCAGATCCTGCCGCTGGTGATCGGCGATGCCGAGCTGGCCATGCAGATCTGCGAGGCGGCGCTGGCCCGCGGCGTCTTCGCGCAGGCGATCCGACCGCCGACGGTGCCGCCGATGACCTCGCGGCTGCGACTGGCTGTGATGGCCTCCCACCGTGAGGAGGAGCTGCGCTCAGCCGCCCGGGTGCTGGCCCAGACCGCGCGGGCGGCCGGATTCGAACCACGTTCCCGGGCGGCGCCGACGGCGATCGTCTTCGATGAGCCCTTCGACGAGCCCGACCCGACCCCCGCGCCGGTCGTGTTCGACTTCGAAGTGCGCGCCGCCTAGCGCGACCCGAGACGAGGCCCGATCATGCTCGGATGCTTCGTGACCGGCACCGGTACCGGTGTCGGCAAGACGGTGCTGGCCGGCGCGATCCTGGCCGCCCTGCGGGCTCGGGGGATGCGCGTGCGAGCGCTCAAACCGGTGGTCACCGGGCTCAACGAACCGCCCGATCCGGACTGGCCGCCGGACCACGAGTTGCTGGCCGCCGCTGCCTCGAGCCCGCCGGAACAGGTCACGGCGATCGGCTACGGGCCGCCGGTCTCGCCCCATCTCGCCGGCGAGCTCGCCGGCCGACCGATCGTGCCGGCGCAGTTGCTCGAGGCGGCCCGACGGGCGGCCGCGGACTGTGAGGCGCTGATCGTGGAGGGGGTGGGCGGGCTGCTCGTGCCGCTCGCCGGGGCGTACGACGTGCGCGCGTTCGCCGCCGACCTCGGCCTGCCGCTGGTGATCGCCGCCCGTCCGGGTCTGGGCACGATCAACCACACGCTGCTGACGCTCGAGGCCGCCCGGGCCGCCGGGCTGCGCGTCGCCGCCGTGGTGCTGACCCCGTGGCCGGCCGATCCCGGGGAGATCGAGCGCAGCAACCGCGAGACGATCGCCCGTCTCGGCCAGGTCAGCGTGGCCACGCTCGCGCCGATCGCCCGCGGCACCCCGGAGCTGCTGGCCGGCGCCGGCGCGGCCCTGCCGCTCGACGAGTGGTTCTCAGCGTTCACGGCTGCGTGAGCGGGAGTCCTGAGCTACCTTCACCTCGTGACCCGCCGGACCGTCCTCTGTCTCACCGTGCTCGCAGCGCTGGTGTTGCCCAGCCTGGCGCAGGCCAACGCCTACCGTGACGTGCTGGCCGCCTATCAGAGCAACGGCGCGGTGCCGCCCTGCCGGTTCTCCAGCCACAAGCTGTCGGCGGCGATCAAGGAAGAGGACACCTACGACGCCCAGTACTTCGCCGACTTCACCAACTCGATCGAGACCGCGCTCGAATCCCGGGCGAGCGGACAGTGCCCCGCCCGCGGTTCCAGCGCCTCGCTCGCCCCGAGCCCCGAGGGAGGGCTCACGGGGGGTCCCACCGCCCCCGGCGACGGCCTCCACCTCGGATCGTTGACCGCGGCCACCGGATCGGGGATCCCGGCGCCGATCGTCCTGATGGGCCTGATCGTGCTCGCCGTCGGGCTGGTCGGCGTGGGCGTCGGGCTGGCCGGATCGGGCGGCTGGGATCCGGCCTGGGCGGCCGCCTGGCGCCACGGCCTCGGCGAGGCCGGATACCGCCTCAGCGCGATCCTGGCCGATTTTCGCGACTGGCGACGCTCCAGCCGCCACCGCCACCGGCACTCGGTCTGAGCCGCCCGCCGGCGCGGCCCTCGGTCCGAGCCGCGCCCACACCCCCTCAGCCTCGCCTCGTGCCGACGGGCGCGGCGCGACCGTAGAACACCTGGCCGGCGGCTGATGTCCAGGCGATCCGGAGTGCGCCGCTCGCGGGGACCTTCACCGCCACCTCGAAGAAGCCATCCGGGTTCTCGGTGCTCACCGAGGCCACCGGGCGGAACCGCCCCCCGCGCGGGCGCCACTCGATCTCGGCCCGTTGCGCGCTGGAGTTGGGCGCCCGACGCAGCATCCCCCACACCGGCGTCGTCCCTTCGGCGGCCACGACCGGATCGGGCAGGAAGATCGGTAGCCCATAGCCGCGCAGCGACGGCTTGAGCCTGCCGTTCAGAAACTCCAGCCCGGTCTGGAACGTCGACCAGTATCCCGGGCTGCCCACCGGGTCCTGCGTGTTCGGCGCGGAGTCGGCCAGCAGGAACTGCGAGAGCGCCTTGACCCGCGGATCCGTCCAAGCCAGGAACTCGGCCTGGTCGAGGTACGCCGCCTGCGTGGCCAGCGGAACGCCCCGGGTCGGATCGGGCGGGTCGCTCTCGTAGCCGTACTCGGTTAGGTAAATGGGTAGCTGCCGGTGCACCCGGTAGGTCCCGTAGACGCGGTCGAGCGCCCCCTCGAGCCGCGAGAGGTCGGCCAGAGGCACGTACTCCGGATCCGCCAGCGGCTTACCCGGCGCCAGGAAGAACGAGTACGGATGATGGGCGAACCCGCTGGCGGCAAACAGCGCCGGATGGGCCCGCACGAACGCGGCCCGGCTGCCGGCCGGCGGGCAGTGCAGGGCGGTGGCGGAAGCGCCGCTCAGCGGCCGGTAGCTCCCGTCGACGCAGTAGAGGCCCTGAAGGAAGGGGATCGGAGGGATCGGCTGCTCCGGGCGAGGGTAGGGACAGGACCCCGGCCGGTCCAGCGAGCAGCCCTCCGGGGCCAGCTCCCCGATCAGGATCGTGTCGGTCGCCGGTCGATGCCCGGTCGCCGCCAGGGCCGAGAATGCCCCGTCGAGGTAGGCGCGGTAGAGCCGGGAGGCATCCTGGACGCGCCGGCCGGCGACGCGACGCCACTGCGGCGCGAGCCAGCCCGGCTGGTTGGGCTCGTTCCAGATCGTCCAGAAGCTGACCCGGGGCAGCGTGAACGGCTTGGCGCCCCGTATCAACGTGGCCTGGTAGTGGCCGCTGTAGCGCTTGCCGACCGCGGTCACGAACTGCGCGAATGCCGTGGGCGAGGCGCGGTAGTTCGCGGCGTAGTGGGCGCTCGGAGGATGCCCCGCCATCGCCCACAGCGGACCGGGAACGGTTACGTCGAAGTCGAGGGCGATCCCCCGCTGGGCGGCCACCAGCGCCAGGCGATCGTATGGGCCCCAGCCGCCAAGGCGATAGTCGGCCGGGTTGGTGGCGTCGAATCCCGGGGGCCGCCGGCGCGAGGTCGGCGCGGGGGCGATGTAGGCCCAGGTGACCGTGACCCGGAGGCGGTCGACGCCCAGCGACTTCAGCCGGGCCACGGTTCGCTGCACTGTCGGGCCCGGCGAATACAGCAGCAGACGGTCGTCCTGGAAGATCGACATCACGGTCCGCGGCGCCGGCGGATTGGAGCTGCTCAGCACGACCGCCAGCGTCGCCGCTCCGGCGGCGAGCACGATCAGCGTGACCGCGAGGAGCGCGCGTCGCCCGAGGAAGCTTCGTCGTCGGAGAATCCTGAACACCCGCCTAGGCTGCCAGAGAACGGCTCTGCAGGCCGTCGATTCCGACCGCCCGGCGAGCTAGCGTGGCGGCGATGCGCACCAGTAAAGACCTGATCGCGGCCGACCGCCGGCACCTCTGGCACCCCTTCACCCAGCAGCTCGGCTGGTGCGAGGACGGGGCTCCGGTCGTCATCGATCACGCCGAGGGCACCAATCTCTACGACACCGATGGCCACGCCTACATCGACGGCGTCGCTTCGCTGTGGTGCAACGTCCATGGCCACCGGCGCCGGGAGATCGACGAGGCCATCCGGGCTCAGCTCGGGCGGGTCGCCCACTCGACTCTGCTCGGCCTCTCCCATCAGCCGGCGATCGAGCTGGCCGAGAAGCTGCTCGCGGTCACCCCGCCGGGGATGCGGCGCGTGTTCTACTCCGACAGCGGCTCGACCGCGGTCGAGATCGCCCTGAAGATGGCGTTCCAGTGGTGGGCCCAACGCGGCGAGCCGCAGCGGACGGGCTTCATCTGTCTCGAGAACGGCTACCACGGCGACACGCTCGGCGCGGTCTCGGTCGGCGGCATCGACATGTTCCACTCGCTTTACCGCCCGCTGCTGTTCGACGCCTGGCCGGCCAGGCTCGGTGACGCCGGGCACCTGGCCGAACTGCTCGATCAGCACGGCCAAAGCGTCGCCGCGGTCATCGTCGAGCCGCTGGTCCAGGGCGCGGCCGGGATGCTGATGGCGCCCGACGGCTACCTGCGGGCGGTCCGGGAGCTGTGCGACGCCTACGGTGTCCTGCTCATCTGCGACGAGGTGGCGACCGGCTTCGGGCGTACCGGCGCGATGTTCGCCTGCCAGCACGAGGCGGTGACTCCGGACCTGCTCTGCGTGGGCAAGGGCCTGACCGGCGGTTATCTGCCGCTGGCGGCGACGATCACCACCGAGCGGATCTACGAGGGGTTCCTCGGGGCCTTCGACGAGTTCCGCACACTCTTCCACGGGCACACGTATACGGGCAATCCACTGGCCTGCGCCGCCGGGATCGCCACGCTTGAGATCTTCGAGCGCGAGCGCACGATCGAGCGGCTGGCCCCGAAGATCGAGCTGCTGGGCCGGCTGCTCGATCAGCGGGTGGCGGTGCTGCCGGGAGTCGCGGAGGTGCGTCGCCGTGGCCTGATGGTCGGGATCGAGCTGGTGCCGCGCCCGGCCAACGAGCGCCTCGGGTACCAGGTGACGCTGGCCGCGCGACGGCGCGGGGCGCTGATCCGCCCGCTCGGAGACGTCGTCGTGCTGATGCCGGCCCTGACCATGTCCGAGGCGGACCTGCACCGGCTCGTGGCGATCACCGCCGCGGCGATCTCCGAAGCCGTCTCGAGCCGCCCGGCGGCCGTGGGGCTAGTTCAGTCTTCGTAGGGGGTGAAGTCGCGCTTGCGCGCGCCGCACACCGGACAGAACCACGTGTCCGGAATGTCCTCGAAGGTGGTGCCGGGCGGAATCCCGCCGTCCGGGTCGCCCTCCTCGGGGTCGTATATGAAGCCGCAGGACTCACACATCCACTTCATGGGGCGGGAAGAGTAGTGCATCGTTCTGCGATTCCGGGTTGCGCTCCTCGGCCGGATCGGACGTCGCCCCCACCGTGGTGTCGCGATAGGGTCGGCCCATGGATAGGGACAGCTCCGCTCCCGGGGAGCACGAACGCCCCGCTCTCGGCGAGGTCCTGAACTTCGGCGAGGAGACCGTGCCGCGACCGGCGGCCACGGTGATCCTGCTCCGTGGCGGCAGCGAGGCGCTCGAGGTGCTGCTGGTTCGGCGTAATCCGCAGGCGCGCTTCATGGGCGGCGCCTGGGTGTTCCCGGGCGGCTCGGTCAATCCCGACGAGGGTGCCGGGCAGCAGGCGCTGCGGGGCGCCGCGATCCGCGAGCTGGCCGAGGAGGCCAGCGTCACGATCTCCGATCCCCGCCAGTTGGTTCCGTTCGCCCGCTGGATCACTCCGGCCCAGGTGACGATCCGCTTCGACACCTGGTTTTACCTCGCCCCCGCCCCCGCCGACGCGCAGCCGGTCGTCGACGGGGACGAGATCGTCGACGCCCGTTGGTACCGACCCAGCGCCGCACTCGAGGCGGGCGACAGCGGCGAGCTGTTACTGGTGTTTCCGACGATCAAGCAGCTCGAGCAGCTGTCCGGCTTCGACTCGGCCGACGCTCTGATCGAGCACGCGCGAAGCCGCGAGGTGCTGCCGGTGCAGCCGCACGTGCTCCTTTCCGGCGAGACGGCGCGCATCGTGCTGCCGGGCGAGCCGGGCTACGGAGACTGACCCGGTGCCCGCCGACAAGCTCACCGTTGCGGTCACCGGGCCGACGGGGGACATCGGTCGCTCGCTGCTCCGCGCGCTCGAGCGCAGCCCCGAGATCGGGTCGATCGTGGCGATGGCGCGCAAGCCCTTCGATCCCGCCTCCGGGGGCCTGCGCAAGACGACCTATCGCCAGGGCGACGTGCTCGACCGCCCCGCCGTCGACGAGCTGGTGGCCGGCGCCGACGTGGTCGTCCATCTGGCCTTCCTGATCGTGGGCTCGCTGGGCCAGACCGAGCTGGTGAAC
>JALYXK010000012.1 GCA_030947145.1 Actinomycetota bacterium | reverse complement strand
GGCACGACGACTCGCAGCGGCGCGCCGTGCACCGGAGCGAGTGGCTCTCCGTTCATCGCCCAGGCGAGCAGTACCTCGGGACGGGACGCCTTGTCGAGGGGGATCGAGCCACCGAAGCGCTGCGCGGGCGTGGCCTCTAGGGACACGTCGGCGCCTTCCAGGCCCACGTGAGCGGCCTCGGGCAGCGGCCCGGCCACCGCGAGCAGGTCGGCCAGGGCGACCCCGGTCCAGGTCGCGGTGCCGGTGGCCCCCGGACCCCACGGCGCCTCGCCCGGTATGTCGCGGATCGCGATCAGTCCCGCGCGGCGGTTGCCCGCGCACTGCAGCGTCGCGGTCACCTCCCGCTCCCGAAACGCCTCGCGCAAGGTGGTCAGGGAAAGGCTCAGCTGCCGCTCGACGGCGCCATCCACGCGGAGCCGCCACCGGGCACGGTCGACCTCCGGCACCGCACCATGCCCGCGCACGTAGAAGGCGTCGGTGGCGGTCAGCGGTCCCTTCGCCAATCCAGCCAGCCCGGTCTCGGCGTTGAACGGCTCCAGCTCGTGCACGATCAGGTCCGGCCGCTTCCCGTAACGACTCATGCGATAAGCCTACGCAGGGGCCGGGGGGGACCATCGGCCGCGCCAACCTCTCCGATAGCCGCGATGTCCGAACCCGGCCGGGTTCAGGAGAGCGCGGCGAGCTCGGCTTCCGTGAGCGCCCGCTTACCCCGGGTCGCCGGATCCCACGCGACCAGGACGGTGATCCCCGACGCGGCCAGGGTGCCGTCCGGGAGCCTGACCTCGTGCTCCAGCTGGAGGCTCGAGGTCCCGACGCGCGCCAGGCGCACGACCACCTCCACCGCCTCATGGTCCTTGCGCACCTCGGCGTGGTAGTCGAGGTCGACATGAGCGAGGACGTAGCTGCCGTGCGAGTGATCGTTCCCGACACGCCGGACGACCTCGGTGATGAGCGCCGCGCGGCCCTCTTCCAGCAGCTCGTGGTAGACGGACTGGTTGAGGTGGCCAAGCATGTCCATGTCTCGCCACCGCAGTTGGACCTGCAGGCTGTGCTCGAGTTCGGGCGTCACGGTCGAGCAGTGTAGGTGCGCGCCGCGATCAACCCGGTCGGCGACCCTCCGCGACCCCAGCCGGCCCAGTAGCGGGTACCTTAACGCGGTGACCGATCCGACTTTCCATGGCCCGGGCGGCGGGGAGCGACACGAAGCCGGTGGCGGTTCTGAGATCGTAATCAAGGCGACGGGGGAGGGGACCGACGGCTCTTTCTTCATGGCCGAGACGACTGTGGCCCCTGGGTTTCCCGGACCGCCACCGCATTGGCATCGACGCCTGCACGACATGTTCTACGTGCTTGAAGGCGTCCTGACCATGCGCCTGGGCGAGGAGACCCACGAGGTTCAGGCGGGGAGCTTCGTTTGCGTGCCGCCCGGGACGGTCCACACGTTCAGCAACCCCAACGCGTCACCGGTGCGCTTCCTGAACATGAACACCCCGGCGGGGTTTGAGCACTACATGCGGGAGCTCGGCGAGGCAGCGAAGTCCGGCCCGCTCACCCCGGAGGTCATGGGCCCGATCGCCTCCCGCTACGACTTCGAGCCCGGCTAAGCCTTGAAGGTCGTAATCGCCCTGGTGCTGACCCTTGGCCTCAGCGCTGCGCAAGCGCGCTCGTCGGACGCGTCCCGGGCGAGCGTGGCCGGGGGAGTCAACTGCTCGGACTTCGCCAACCAGGCCGGAGCCCAACGATTCTTCGACCAGAACGGGTCGATCACGATACACCGGCCCGCGGCCTGGCTCGTTACCCGGCGCTGGGGATGACGACCTCGATCAGGTGCGGTCCGGGCTCGGCCACGGCGCGCTGGAGGGCGTCGATGAGCTGTTCGGCGGTATCGACGCGGCGCGAGGAGACGCCAAAGCCGGCGCCGAGCTTGACGAAATCGAGGTCTGGTCCGCTCAGGTCGAACTGGGCGTTGGCTTTGGGACCCGCCGCCCCGGCGCCGACCCGGGCGAGCTCGACCTTCAGGATCGCGTAGGCGCGGTTGTTGAAGATGACGACCGTGATGTTCAGTTGCTCCCGGGCCATCGTCCAGAGCGACTGGATGGTGTAGAGGCTGGCGCCGTCGGCCTGCAGGGCGAACACCGGGCGGTCCGGGCAGGCGATCGCCGCGCCGACCGCGACGGGAAGTCCTTGTCCGATCGCCCCGCCGGTCAGAGTCAGCCAGTCATGCCGAGGAGCTCCCGCCGTAAGGCCCGGAAGGTTCATTCCGGCGGTCACGGCTTCGTCGGAGACGATCGCCCCCTCGGGCAGGATCACCCCGATCGCCTGGCAGACCTTCGCGGCGGTGAGCGCGCCGGCGGGCCGGTCCGGCCGGGAGGCCGCCTGCCGAGCGGGCTCGGCGCCACCGGCACCGAGGACCTCGACCAGGGCTTCCAAGCTGCCGAGCACATCGGTGGTTGGCGCCGCGAGCTCGTGCACCGCACAGCCCTCCGGTACCAAGTCGCTCTCCTTGCCGGGGTAGGCGAAGAACGACGCCGGAGGCTTTGCGTCGACCAGGATCAGATGCTCGAGCCCGTCCAGCTGCGCCGTCGCCTGCTCGGAGAAGTAGCCGATCCGCTCCACCGCCGGGAGCCCGGCTCCCCGCTGCAAGCGCGCGGGGAACACCTCGGCCAGCAGCCTGGTGCCGGTGGCCGCCGCGACCCGCCCGGCGGCGAGCAGTCCGCGCTCGCGTAGCGCTCTGCCCCCGAGCAGCATCGCCGTCCTCCGGCCGGTGCGGAGGGCCTTCCCGGCCGCCTCGATGACCTCCCCGGAGGCCGGTGCCGGGGCAGCGGGCCGGCATGGCCCGGCCGGCTCGGCCCCCTCGCCCCACGACACGTCGGCGGGCAGGATCAGCGTGGCCACCTGGCCAGGGGGCCCCGTGGCGGCGGCGACCGCTTGCACCGCGTCGCGGGCCAGCTCACCAGTGCTCCTCGAGGTGCGCACCCACCCCGACACGTTGCGCGCGACCGTCTCGATGTCCGATTGCAGCGGCGCGTCGTAGCGCGTGTGGTGCGTCGCCTGGTCGCCCACGATGGTGACGATCGGCGTCCTGGCCCGGCGCGCGTTGTGAAGGTTCGCCAGCCCGTTGCCCAGACCCGGCCCGAGGTGCAGCAGGGTGGCGGCGGGGATGCCCGACATGCGGGCGTACCCGTCAGCAGCCCCCGTCGCGACGCCCTCGAAGAGCCCAAGCACCGCTCGCATCTCGGGCACCGAGTCCAGGGCGGCGACGAAGTGCATCTCCGACGTGCCCGGGTTGGTGAAGCACACCGTCAAACCGGAATCGACCAGCGTGCGGATCAGGGCCTGGGCGCCGTTGGGCATGCGCGCTTTCGGCGAACTGCCGGTCGGATTCGCTGCCGGGCCCTGCCTAACGCGTGGTGGCGTCGGCGGCCAGGGAGGAGAGCGCGGCGGCGGTTTTCTCGATGTCTCCGATCAGCCGGGCCCGTTCGCGACGCAGCGACCTGGTCTCGCTCTCGGCTCGCTGCCGCTCGACGTCCGCCTCCTCGCGCAGCGCGGCGGCGTAGGACGCGGCATCGGCGATGCAGGTCTGAGCCTGCGCTTGGGCCACGGTGACCGTTTCGCTGGCGCTGTCGTGAGCCGTGATGAGGATCGCCGAGGTCTGCTCCCCGAGCCGCTCGATCTCGGCGGCGATCTCGGCCCTCGGGCCCTGGTCCCGAAGCTCAGCGAGCTCGCGCTGGGTCTCGAAGAGGGCGGACTCAAGCTCGCCCAGATGCTGATCGACGCAGGCGCAGTCATATCCCTGTCTGACGATCGGGAAGCGAGCCAGGACCAGATCCGGATCGAAGGTCCCATCGAGCTCGACCGTCTGGTCCATTTCCCCATCCACCAGCCGCCCCGACTGGGCGTGAGCGTCGATCGAGAACGCTTCCGCCAGGCGATCGCTCAACTTGCCCAATCGCGAACCCGTCGAGCGACCGGCTTCGGGTCGATGAATGGTGTCATCACGTCTGCCGAAACCGTTCACGCCATCTCCTTTGTTCGCACTGCAACCAGGGGATGCTTCGTCGGCCCCGGCGGGAGTCCTGTCCCCGGCCGACGATGCGTCGGCCCTTGCAGGATCGGATTCAGGCGCCGCTCGGGAAAATGGCGCGGATGGACAACGCCCAGATCGCCGACCGCCTGGAATCGCTGGCGGCGTTGCTCGAGCTGGCCGAGGCGAACCCGTACACGGTTCGGGCCTACCGCCGCGCCGCGGAGACCATCCGCAGCATGGCCGTTGCGGCCGGCGAGCTCGTCCGGTCCGGGCGGGTTCGCGAGCTGCGCGGGATCGGCCCGGCTCGACCTTCCCGACGAGGTCCTGGCGGAACTCGACTGGGTACAAGCCAGCGTGCACGGAGGACAGCGCATGCCGCGGCGGGAGTTGACCCGGTGCGTCGAGACGGCGTTGCGCAACCCGTACGTGCATTGTCTCAGCCATCCCACCGGTCGGTACATCAACCGGCGGCCGGAGAACGCCCTGGACCTGGAGTGAGTGTTCGAGGTCGCGCTGCAGGAGAAGGTCGCGCTCGAGGTGAATGGTCTCCCCAGTCGTCTCGACCTGCGCGGCGAGCACGTCCGCGACGCGCTGCGAGCGGGACTGCAGATCGTCTGCTCAAGCGACGCGCATTCGGTCCGCGGGCTCGGGAACATGGAGCTTTCGGTGGCGACGGCGCGCCGTGGCTGGGCAACCGCGGACCAGGTCCTCAACACCCGACCGGCACGGGCGATCCTCGACCGAGGTTGA
>JALYXK010000467.1 GCA_030947145.1 Actinomycetota bacterium | reverse complement strand
GCCATCGGATCGCGCCCGTGGTCGACCACCGTGGCCCCGGCCCGCACGGCGGCGTCGAGGACATCGGGGTCCACTGGTCCGAGCGCCCACACGAGCGTCGACGAGCTGGTGGCGCTGACCGGTCCATGCCGGAACTCCATCGCCGGGTAGGACTCGCTCCACACCCCGGCGGCCTCGCGCAGCTTCAGCCCCGCTTCGTGGGCCACGCCCACCCCCCACCCGCTGGCCAGGAACACGAACCGCTCGAATTCGACGAGATGCTCGGGCAGCGCCGCGGCCAGCGCGTCCTCCCCGGCTCGGGCGACCGCCTCGACGCCGTCGACGCCATCGCCGAGATGGGCCCTCACCAGGGCCAGGACCGCGGTGGGAAAGCGGGTCTGGACGATCGCCTCCTCGTCGGCGAACTCGAGCGTTACCCGGTGGCCCACGAGCCGCTCGATCGGGGTATCGGCGACCGCGCAGATCGCCAGCGTGGAAACGCCGTCCGGCAGCCGCTGCAGCGCGCGCAGCACCTCCGTCGTCGTGCCCGATCGGGAAACGGCAAGTACCGCGTCGTAGCCGCGGCCGCTCGGCATCTCCGAAGCCGGAAACGCGTCCGCCTCGCCGTGACCCGCTGCCTCCCGCAGGACGGCCAGCGCCTGGGCGACGAACAGCGAGGTCCCACAACCGATCACCGCCAGCCTGTCCCCACGGGCCGGCAGGTCCCCCGCCGCGTCCCGAGCGCGAGCCGCCGCTTGCCGCCATGTCTCCGGCTGACTCTCGATCTCGCGCTCGATCGCGTTCACGCGCTGCATCCTAGGTCGGTCTTAGGCAGAACGCAACAAAACAGAGCAGAATCTTGCATGAAGTGAGCATCCACCACGCTCACGGCGATGCGAGGTATGCGGGATCGGCTAGACGGCGTCAGTCAGACGCTCAACCTCCGCCAGCTCCACCAGCTCCAGCGCGCGCTCACGGTCAAGGCACCCGGCTCCGGGCTGCTCGGCGTTGGCGGCGCCCGCCGCCATCCCCTCAGCCAGCGCTCGCGGCCACGGGCTATCGCGACCGAGCGCCACCACCAGCCCGGCCAGGAAAGCATCTCCGCTACCCACCGAATACGGCCCCCAGCTCGCCAGGCGCCCCTCCCAGCCCGACCCGTCGGGGGCCACGGAGAGCACGCCCGCCGTGCCGCGGGTGATCACCGCGCCGCGCCCATCGCCGCCCGCCCGGCGACGCAGCTGATGCCCGGCGGCCAGTACCTCGGCCCGGGTGCCGCAGGGGCCGCCGACCAGCTCCGCGGCCTCGGCGGCATTGATCTTGACCACGTCCGGACCGGCACCCAGCGCGCTGGCCAGCGCCGGGCCGCGGGCGTCGAGCCCGGATCGCAGCCCCACCGCCCGAGCGGACTCGATCACCGTGGCGTAGCCATCCTCCGGAGCTCCCCGGGGCAGCGATCCCGAGATCGTCATCCATCCTCCGGCCCAGGCGCTCTGCGCCCCCGCGAGCAGCTCGCGTAACCCGGCGGAGAACTGCTCCCAGCCGTCTGCGCCCGCCGCCGGTCCGGCCTCGTAGAACTCCGTCAGCCGGCTCGTCTCCCGGTCGAAGACCGAGAGGCTGCTCCGGGTCTCCCCGTCCATCCAGGCCAGGCGGCGTTCGATCCCCTCGGCCCCGAGGGCGTCATCGATCCACTGGCCGGCGTGGCCGGCGAGCAGGGTCAAGACGGAAACCTCCCCGCCGAGCGCCACCGCCGCCCGAGCGACGTTCAGGCCCTTGCCCCCCGGGACCGCCTTGAAGTCAAGCGGACGGTGAATCGAGCCGGGCTGCAGCCGCTGGATCTCGAACAGTCGGTCGATCGACGGATTGGCGGCCAGGCAGACGATCACGGACGCACCCGGGGATCAGTCGCCGGCCCGCAGGGCCTCGGCCAGGGTCGGCTGACCGGCCGTGCCCCCCGCGGACCGGGTGGAGAGCGAGCCGCAGCCGCAGGCCAGCACCAGCGAGCGCTCGAGCGACATCTCCTGTTGTCGCCCCGCCAGAAACCCGGCGGCGAAGCAGTCCCCGGCGCCGACGGTGTCGACCACGTCGACGCGGAGTGCGGCCGCTCGGACCAACTCGTCGCCGCGGCGGGCGAGGGCACCCTCGTCGCCCAGCTTGACCACCACTCCCCCTCCACCGGCGGCGAGTTTCGCCGTCGCCTCCTCCAGGTCGGGCACCCCCGCGATCAGCCTGGCTTCCTGGGCATTGGGGAAAAACCAGTCGGTCTGCGCCAGCACCGCCGCGAGCTCCCCGCTCCAGCCCTCGGTTGGATCCCAGCCCGTGTCGAGCGAGGTGCTGGCGCCCGCTCGCCGCGCGGCTCGGAAGATCTCGGCGAGCGCCGGCTGGAGGCGTGGCAGCAGGAAGAAGCCCCCG
>JALYXK010000451.1 GCA_030947145.1 Actinomycetota bacterium | reverse complement strand
GTGCAGGGCAATCGCGCCGGGGGCGGCCAGGTCCATCAGGCGATCATCGAGCCGGTATGGAGCCAGGTCGCGGCGACGCCGCTCCGCCGAGGCGGGATCGTCGTTCATGCTCACCCAGACGTCGGTGTAGACGGCGTCGGCGCCGGCGACGGCCTGCGCAGGATCTTCGGTCAGGACCGCCCCCGCCACCGGCTCGAGCTGGTACCCGTCCGGCGCGGCGATGCGAACGCCTACCCCCGCGAGCTCGCCGAGGATGGCCAGCGAGCGAGCCACGTTGTTGCCGTCGCCGACATAGGCCAGGGTCAGGCCGGCGAGCCGGCCGAACGCTTCCCGCAGCGTCAGCAGGTCGGCCAGCGCCTGGCACGGGTGGTGTCCTGCCGTGAGCATGTTGACCACCGGCACCGTGGCGTGCTCGGCCATCTCCTCGATCAGCGCATCCGGGCCCGTGCGAATCGCGATAACCGCCGCGTGGCGGGACAGAACGTAGGTGGTGTCACGCACCGACTCGCCCCGGGTGAGCTGCAGATCCTCGGTCCGCAGCACCATCGGGTGACCCCCGAGCTCGGCGATCCCGGCTTCGAACGACACTCGGGTTCGCGTCGAGGGTCGCTGGAAGATCAGCGCGACAGTCCGCCGCGCGAGGGCGCCCGAGTGCCACGGGTCGGCCTTGAGCGCGACCGCGCGCTCGATCAGCGCAGCGAGCTCTTCACGGCTGAGCTCAGATCCGGTGAGGAGGTGGCGAGGCATGGTGACTGGCAGGGCGCTCGCGGGGAGCAAGCGCGAGAGTGTACGTTGGCCGCCATGTCGCTGCGCGTGCTCACCTGGAACCTGCTCCACGGTCGCTCCGATCCCCCGGCCGGCCGCTACCTGCTCGACGAGTTCACCGCGGCCCTGGCCGGATGGGAATGGGATGCGGCGCTGCTCCAAGAGGTGCCTCCCTGGTGGCCGCCGCTGCTGGCCGAGCGCCTCGGCGCTCAGCATCGCCTGGTGCTGACCTCGCGCATCGCCGCGCTGCCGCTGCGGCGCGCGGTCGCCACACGCTGGCCCGACCTGATCAGGTCAAACGGCGGCGGGGCCAACGCGATCCTGGTGCGCGGCCTGGGCATCGACGCTCACCGCACGCTCAGGCTTCGCCGGCTGCCCGAGCGCCGTCGGCTGCTCGGCGTTCGGCTGGCCGGCGGACTGTGGTTGGGCACGCTCCACGCCAGCGTCCGCGACGACGCGCGCGCCCGGCGCGAGGCGGCGCTCGCGGCCCGTACGATGCTGAGCTGGGCCGCGGGTGCGCCGGTCGTGCTCGCCGGAGACTTCAACGTGCGTTCGCTGACCCTCGACCGCTTCGACTACGCCGGCGGATTCGACGTCGATCTGGTGTTCGTCGCCGGCCTGGCCGCGCCTGGGCGGGCCGAGATGCTCGACCGCGGAACCCTCTCCGACCACGCGCCGGTCGCCGTGACGCTGGTCGCCGAGCGAGACGCCGATCAGGCCAGCTGAGAGGCTCGCGAGCGCACCAGCTCGACGATCTCCGGCGGCGCCTTCGCCGTCGACCCGCTGTCGAACGGCGGCTGCGGGTCGTACTCGATCCCCAGCTGAATCCCCTGGGCCAGCGCTTCCCCGGCGATGTGGGCGGCGAGCGTGAGCGCCATGTCGATCCCCGAGGAGACTCCGGCGGCGGTGATCACCTTGCCCTGCTCGACCACGCGGCGCTCCACCGGCGTCGCCCCGTATTCGCGCAGGTGCTCGAGCGCGAGCCAATGGGTGGTGGCCTCCAGGCCCTCGAGGATCCCCGCGGCGGCCAGGACCAGCGCTCCGGTGCACACCGACGTCGTCCACTGCGAGCCCTCGTGAGCGTGCCTCAGCCAGGCCAGCGTCGCCTCGTCGCTCATCAGGGCGCGAGTGCCGTAGCCGCCAGGGAACACGATCACCTCGGGCTCCGGCAGCTCCTCGTAGGCCAGATCGGCGCTGAGCGCCAACATGTTGTTCTCCGTCCGCTTGGGCCCCGGCTCGGCGGCGATGAAGTGGACGGTGGCCCCCGGCAGCCGGCACAGCACCTCGTAGGGCCCGACGGCGTCCAGTGCGGTCAGCTCGGCGAAGATGGGAATCGCGATGTTCATCGGCTCTGGCTCCTGATCGGGATTACGTTGGGTGGCGCTCCGGGCCCGCCGCTCGCGCCCCGGCCTTCGCGGTAGTCGGCCGCGGTGAAGCGCTGGCGGTAGGCGCTCGGGCTGACGTGCAGGGCACGGCGCAGGACGCGGCGCAGCGTCTCGACGGTTCCGAAGCCACAGCGGCGGGCGACCTCCTCGAGCTGCAGGTCCGTGCTCTCCAGCAGCGTCCGCGCGCGCTCGACCCGCAGGGCGGAGACGTAGGCGGCCGGGGTCACGCCGACCTCCCGGCCGAACACCCGGGTGAAGTTGCGCTGGCTCATGAACGCCCGCTCGGCCAGCGCGCCCACCGACAGGTCGGCGTCGAGATGGTCGGCGACCCAGCCCTGGAGCTCGCGGACCGACGGCCGGTCGGCGTCCTGGCCGGCCAGGCCGGCGCTGAACTGCGCCTGTCCGCCCGGACGGCGAATGAACAGCACCAGGTCGCGGGCCACCGCCAGCGCGGCGCGGCCCCCCAGGTCCTCCTCGATCAGCGCCAGCGCGAGGTCGATCCCCGCGGTCACCCCGGCCGAGGTGTAGACGTTGCCGTCACGGACGAAGATCGGGTCGGGCTGGACGTCGATCGCGGGGTAGTTGCGGGCCAGCGCGGCACAGGCGGCCCAGTGAGTCGTGGCGCGGCGCCCGTCGAGCAGCCCGGCCCGAGCCAGCAGGAAGGCCCCGGTGCACACCGAGGTGACCCGCCGCGAGCGTCGCGCCGCCAGTCGCAGCCAGGAGATCAACGGCTCGTCGCGGGCCGCCGCGCGCGTGCCCAGGCCACCGGCCACGATCAGCGTGTCGATCGGACCCCGGCAAGCCTCGAGCGAACCGGACGGGAGGAGCTCGAGCCCGCTGGAGGTGCGGACGCGGTCGCCACCCCGAGCCACCAGCTCGAGCTGATAGGCCGGCTGTGCCGCCGCGCGATCGGCCAGCGAGAACACCTCGGCCGGACCGGTCACGTCGAGGGACTGAACTCCGGCGAAGGCGACGATGACCGTGCGGCGAGCCTGACTCACGCCGCGATCATGGCGCGCCCGGCGTCTGGCCGCAATGACAACCACCGGACGATTCCGGCCAGAGCAGGCTCAGCCGCCGACGCCGCCGGAGCCGCCGCGCGAGGCGCGCAGGCCGAAGCCGCGGAGCATCAGCAGCGCCTTCTCCCCCAGAGTGCCCCGGGCGGGCAGCACGCTCAGCTGCGTGGCGGCGTCGTAGAGATCGAAGAACGCGCGCACGCGGAGCAGCCGCTCGTCCTGCGTCTCGCAGTAACACACGCAGTGCACAACGATGAACTTGTTGGTCGCGGCGAGCCCGGCCAGCGGCTCGCGGTGGGTGGCCAGCAGCTTGCTCGGCGCCGCCACGTAGTGGCCGTCGCCGAGCCGCTGGCCGATCCGCTGCAGCCGGGCGTCGGGGAAGGCGGCCCAGAGCCGCTCGGCGTGCGCGCCGAGGGCGTCGATGCCCTCGAGCGGCTCGGCGGTCAGCGGGTCCTCGTAGTGGACCTGGGGGCTGCAGCTGTCCAGAAACGCCGCGGGGTCCTTGCCCGACCACGCCGCCTCCCAGGCATCGATCAGCTCGTCGACATTCATCCCGGGGCACCTGGCCGGTCGAACACGGGCAATCCGTCTTCGGCGGTGGAGGCCTCGGCGTAGCGCCGGCGGGGGATCCGCCCGGCGCCGGCGGCCAGCACGCCCGCCTGCACGGCCAGCTTGATCGACCGGGCCATGGCCACCGGATCGTGGGCGCGGGAGATCGCGCTGGCGCACAGTACGGCGTCACAGCCCAGCTCCATCGCGAACGCCGCGTCGGAGGCCGTGCCGACCCCGGCGTCGAGCACCACCGGGACCGTGGCCCGTTCGATGATGATCGAGATGTTGTAGGGGTTTCGGATGCCCATGCCACTGCCGATCGGGGAACCGAGCGGCATCACCGCCGCGCAGCCTACGTCCTCCAGCCGCCGGGCGAGCACGGGATCGTCGGTGGTGTAGGGCAGGACGGTGAAGCCGTCGTCGACCAGCGCCTCGGCCGCCGCCACCAGCTCGACCGCGTCGGGCAGCAGCGTGCGGTCATCGCCGATCACCTCGAGCTTGATCCAGTCGGTGGCAAACGCCTCGCGGGCGAGCTGGGCGGTGAGGATCGCATCCCGGGCCGTGTAGCAGCCGGCCGTGTTGGGCAGCACGTCGACGCCGGCGCTGTCCAGCACCTCGAGGATCGATCCGCTGGCGCCGGGGTCGACCCGGCGCAGCGCCACCGTGCAGAGCTCGGCCTCGGATTCGGCCAGCGCCCTTCCGAGCAGCTCGTGGCTGGTGAAGCCGCCGGTACCCAGGATCAGGCGCGAGTGCAGCGGCCGAGAAGCGATCACCAGCGGTTCGTGCATCTCCTCATCCTCCCTGAACGGCGACGACGACCTCGAGCCGCGCCCCGTCGCTCAGCGCGCTGCTCGACCACTGTCCGCGCGGAACCACCTCGCCGTCGACGGCGACGGCCAGCCCGCGCCCGCCGCCGGGAACCCCGAGCGACTGCACCACGCTGGCCACGGTGGCGCCCGCCTCCAGCTCTTCCGGGGAGCCGTTGACGGTGACCCGCAGGTTCATGTCCCCACCATCACGCGGTGAAAGCGCTCCGGCGCGCACTCGCGCGCGAGCTCGGTGGACTGGCCCCCGGTCAACGCATCGGCCAGGATCTCGGCGGTGATCGGCGCCAGCAGGATGCCGTGGCGGTAGTGACCGGTGGCCCAGTGCAGGCCCGGCACCGCCCCCGGTCCGAGCAGCGGCTTGTTGTCCGGCGTCCCGGGCCGGATCCCCGCCGAGAGCTCCTCGATCACCAGCTCGCCGAGGCCGGGCAGCAGCTCGATCGCGTCGCGCAGCAGCTCGAACACCGGCCCCGCGGTGACCGTGGTGTCGAAGCCGCGCTCCTCGACGCTCGCCCCCAGGACGTAGTGACCGTCGCCGCGGGGCACAACGTAGCCCGGCTGCATCCGCAGGACCCGGCTCAGCAGGCCCGGCCCGCTGGGATCGCGCAAGCTGAGGATCTGGCCCTTGACCGGGCGGATCGGGATCCGCGCGGGCTCGGGCACGCCGGCCAGCTGCGCCGACCACGGCCCGGCCGCGACCACCACCTGCCCCGCGGGCAACAGCTCGCCGCCGGCCAGCCGCACGCCCCGTACTGCCCGCGCCGCGTCCTGCGCACAGACC
>JALYXK010000416.1 GCA_030947145.1 Actinomycetota bacterium | reverse complement strand
GGGCCATCCGCCTCGAGCACGTCGCGGCCGAGCTTGCGCCCCAGCCAGTAGCCGATGTTGTCCCCGACGATCGCCGAGCTGATCCCGATCAGGAGGACCAGCCAGATCTGCAGCTTGCCCTGGCTGGCCAGTACGGCGGCGAGCACGAGGGCGGTCTCACCCGGCGACGGGATTCCCATCGACTCGAGTCCGATCACCGCCGGCAGCAGGTATCCGAGCCCGCTCGAGACGCTGAAAATCGCCGCAAGCGTGAGCATCAGGGACGAGGCAGGCCGGCGAGCCCGTTGCCCGACGGCTTCTGCAGCACGGCCAGCAGCGACAGGCCGGCCGGCAGCGTGCGCCCGCGCTTGAGCCACCTCGCCTCCGCCTCCAGCGGCCGCTCGAGCAGGCCGTTGAGCCAGGCCGGTCCAAGATCGAGGTCGGTCTTGTTGGCCTGCCCGTCCGATCGGCGGCGGCGTGCGGCCAGCCGCACGGCCGCAGCGGGTGCGAGCAGCAGGCTGTTGAACGAGGTCATCCGGTGCACGCGCCAGCCGGCCTGCACCGCGGCGGCCTGCAGCGTTCCGCGCACGTACCGGCGGTAGTGGTGGTTGGCCTCATCGTGCTGGGACCACAGGGCCGGGTAGGCCGGCACCGTGACCAGCAGCCAGCCGCCGGGCACGCAGACGCGCAACAGCTCCGCCAGTGTCGCCCGGTCGTCGGGTGTGTGCTCGATCACGTCGAGGCAGGTGATCAGGTCGAAGGCGCTCGCCTCCCACGGCAATTCCTCGAGCCGCCCGGTCCGCACATCGAACGCGCCGCGGCTGCGCGCTACGTCCGCCGCATCCGGGTTCAGCTCGATCCCTGAGACGTGCCCAAAGCGGTCGAGCTCCTGCAGCGTGCGGCCGGAGCCGCACCCGGCGTCGAGCACGCGCGCGCCGGCCGGTAGCGGCAGCCGATCGAGCTCGACGGCGATGATCCGCCGGCGACCCCGGTACCACCAGTGATGCTCGTCAACATCAAGCATCGCCTTCATCAATCGGTCATCCATGGGCAGGATGCTGCCAGCTAGCGGTCGTCCTCGCAGGTACGACCGGTTTTCTACAGCGCCAGCGCGGGGTCTTCCTCAGGCGCTCGCGCGGCGGGCAGGGTGAGCTTGAAGGCGGCTCCGAGCCCGCTCGGCGCCTCGAGCACGAGCTCGCCGCTCATCCGCTCGGCCAGCTCGCGGCCGATGGCCAGCCCGAGACCGAACCCGGCGTCCCCCGCGGTCTTGCGTCCGCGATGAAAGCGCTCGAAGATCAGCTCTCGTTCGGACGAGGCGACTCCCGGACCCCGGTCGCGGACGCTCAGCGACGGGCGTGGCTCCCCGCGCAGCTCGACGGTCACCTCCGTTCCCGGCGCGCTCACCCGGACCGCGTTGTCGAGCAGGATCCGCAGGATTCGGGCGACGCTGCCGGGGTCGCCCAACGCCCAGATCGGCCCGGTGGAGTCCTCGAGCGTCGAGCTGACCCCACGCCCCCGCCCACCCGAGCCGTGCTCGAACTCGGCCAGCACCGCGCGGCAGAGCTCACCCAGCTCGACCGGCTCCGAGCGAAGCTTGACCTCGGCGTCGATCCTCGAGAGGTCGAGCAGATCCGCGGCCAGTCGCCCGAGTCGGCGCGACTGCGCCCGCGCCCGCTCGAGCAGCGAGCGGGCGTCGTCGAGGTCGGGGGTGCCGCTGCGGAGGTCATCGTCGAGCAGCTCGAGCATTCCCTCCAGTGAGGTCAGCGGCGTGCGCAGCTCGTGCGAGGCCGTGGCCACGAAGGCCCGCCGGGCCTCCTCCTGGTGGCGCAGACGCTGCTGCATGATCACGAAGGTGCGGGCCAGGTCGCCCACCTCGTCGCGTGCGCGATCCTCGGGCACCTCGACCGGCGGCGCCTCCTGCGCGATCTTGAGGGCTGCCTCGCGCAGGCGCCGCAGCCGCCGGACGAGGCGACCGGCGAGGGGGATCCCGAGCAGGACGGTCAGCACCAGGCCGGCGATCGCCGCGTAGATAAAGGCCTGGCGGACCGCCCGCACGGCGCCGGGGATCTCGTCGATCGGCTTGCGGACGGCGAGCGCGTACCGAACGCCGTCCTTCTCGAACGGAAAGACGACCCGGGCGTACTCCTTTCCGTCGATCGTGCCAAAGCTCGGGTACCGGCGGTTGGTCAAGAAGCCCTTGATGACGTCATCGAACGGACCAGGGTCGGCGTTGGCGGCAAGCACGGTCGCCGTACCGGTGCGGCCGGGATATCCGAGCACGTATACGGTTCCGCCAATCTGCGTTCCCAGGCGGTTGACGAGCCCTCCGAGTTGCTCTTTGGCGTCTTCTCCAGCCTTAGCCTTGGGTCCCAGGGTGCCAAGGTTCTTGAGGTTGTTCCGGTCACTCCTGGCCAGCGGGCTGGCGAACCCGGAGTAGGGGATATCGCTGAGGTCGAGCCTGGCGAACTTCTGCGTAGGCTTGCGACCCAGATCCTTGTTGAGCGTGTTCTGCGCCGCGCCGCGCAACGAGTGCTCTAGCGGCCCGAGCAACGCGATTGCGGCCACGCTCAGCGTCGCCACGGTCGTGACCAGGACCGCGCCGACGATCCGACCGCGCAGACCGAAGGCTCCTCGCCGCGGTCGCGCCCGCACGGCTAAGGCCCTCGCAAGCGGTAGCCGGCTCCGCGAACGGTGAGGATGTACCGGGGCTGCTCGGGTTCGGGCTCGAGCTTCTCGCGCAGATGCCGGATGTGGACGTCGATCGCCCGCGGGTCGCGGTAAGCGCTGTCACCCCAGATCGCCCGCAGCAACTCCTGACGGTTGAGCAGGCGACCGGGGTCCGCCATCAGCGCGTCGAGCAGCTCGAACTCCGAGAAGGTCAAGCGGACGCCACGGCCTTCGATCGTCACCTCGCGCTGCGCTCGGTCGAGCGTGATCGGCCCGACCACGAGCACCTCGTCGCCCATCGCGCGCATGCCGGCCCGCCGCAGCACGGCCCGGATCCGGCTGCGCAGCTCGGCCAGCCCGAACGGCTTGGTCACGTAGTCGTCGGCCCCGGCCTCGAGACCGAGCACCGCGTCGGCCTCCGAGTCCAGCGCCGTGAGCATGATGATGGGGACGACGTTCCGGCGCCCGCGGAGTGTGCGGCAGACCTCGTAGCCGTCGGGGCCGGGACCGAGGGCGACATCGAGCAAAACGATGTCGAAGTGGTCGGTGCTGGCCCGGTCGATCGCCGCGCGGCCGTCCGCGACGGCCATCACGCGGTGACCCTCGCGCGAGAACGAGCGGGTGAGCATCTCGCGGAGGTCGGACTCGTCGTCGACGACGAGGATGCTGAGCGACGCGTCGGAGCCCCGGGCGGGCGGTGGAGGCGGAGCCGATGTCGGATTTTGGGAACTCATCCGTCGATGCGATCGTACCGAGCAGGCCAGCGGCGCTGGACCGGTTGATTGCGCAGCGTTAAGCCGGGGGGATATTCTGCCGATGAAGCACTCATGCGCAATCTAGTCATCCGAAGCCTCGCCCTGTCCGCCGCCGCGTTCGCGGTCCTCGGCGCAGGCACCAGCTACGCCGATTCCGTGGCCAACACCGCAGCCGCGACCTCGGTGACCAAGACGTCGGCCATGCTCCACGGGACGATCAATGCCGGCAGCGCCGATGTGGGCTGGACGTTCCAGTATGGGACATCGCAGACCTACGGGCATAACACCGCGGTCGTGGCCGCCGGGCCCGGCATGACCGCCGTCTCCCAGACGATCACCGGCTTGTCCCCGGGCACCACCTACCACTTCCGGCTGGCCGCGGTCGAGCAGGTCGACACGACCCTGGGCCCCTCGTTCTTCACCGGCGCCGACATGACGTTCACCACGCTATCCGCCACGACTCCCGGTGGAAACAACCCCGGCTCGGGCAAGACCCACAAGTTCGGGAAGAGCAAGCTTGCCCACCGCCGACTGAAGGTCAAGGGCGGATTCGTCTCGATTCCGTTTACCTGTGTCGGGGCCAAGGGTCTGCCGTGCAAGGGGAAGGTCTCGCTGTCGGCGACGAAGAAGATCGGCAACACCCGCCACACGTTCAAGTGCGGGGCCGGCAAGTTCGCCACCTCCGGCGGACACGGCAAGACCGTCCGCGCGAAGGTCCCAAGCAAGTGCCTAGCCCTGCTGAAGGCCTCGCGCAAGCACTCGATCTCCGCCACCCTGAAGGCCAGCTTCAGCACCCACCAGGGCGCGCTGAAGCAGAGCGTCACCCTGTTCGAGTAGTCCGGCGGACCACTTCGAGCTGGGACGCTGAGGACGCCGGCTCGACCGCCGGCGCCGGAGCCGACCGCGGCACCAGCCGGCCCTCGACGGCGACCGCCCACAGCAGGACTACCCAGGTGATAGTGGCGAGCCCAGCGTGCACCCAGACCATGTCGCTGGGGAGCTTCAGCTCGTACTGGACGCTGCCGACGAGTCCCTGCGCGGCGAGCAGAACCCCGAGTACGGTCAGCGGCTCCAGCGCGTCACCGGTGGCGCCGCGGCGCCGGCGCAGGAACCAGACGCCAACCACGGCGATGCCGAACAGCGCCGCGATCGTGGCGTGCCGGTGGATCACCCACAGGAGTGTGTCGGCGCCCTTGAAATGCAATCGGCGGATCTTCTGTCCGGAGTAGCCGCCGCCGTGGGGTCCGGCTGCCGTGGCCACCGTTCCGGCGAAGATGGTGACCGCGCCGAGCACCACCAGCGCGCGTACCGACCACACCGACAGGCGATCGGTCGACCGCGGTCGCGAGCCCGGCTCGTAGCCGCTTCGCCAGGCGAGGCCGAACGCGCCGATGAGGATGAGCATCGACAGGCCGAAATGCGCCATCACGAAGCCCGGCGCGAGGTGCTCGCGCACGGTGAAGCCGCCGAGGACGATCTGGGCGAGCACTCCGAGGGGCAGAGAACAGGCCAGCCAGGCGAGATCCCGGCGGAACGGGCGCCGGGTGAAGGCGAGCACCGTCGTGACCGCAACAAGGGCCGTGACTACGCCCGTGAGCATTCGGTTTCCGAACTCGATCAGGGCGTGCGTGCTGAGCGGCGGGAGCGCCTTTCCGAAGCACTTGGGCCAGTCCGGGCAACCAAGACCGGAGTCGGTCAGGCGTACCGCGACGCCGGTCAGAACGATCAGGGTCAACGCGCCCAACGTGACGTAGGCAAGGCGACGGTACTGGGTCGGGTTTACGGCGAGGCGGTTGCGCATCAGAGGGCGGGCTCGAGCGAATCAAATGTAGCCAAGCCGCGCGGGGCCCGCGACGCCACCGTCCCAGTGGGTCTAAAGCAGCCCGCGCACGAGGTCGATCGCCGGCCGAACAGCGAAATGCGCGCCGTTACGGGCCTCCACACGATCGAGGATTGCGTCAGCTTGCTGACGGTCGCCATGCTCAACCAGCAGCACGGCCTTCGCACATTCCAGAACTTCGCGCGGGTACCCACGGAAGCGAGCTATCGCCCGGTGGCAGAGCTCCATCCGAGACTCGTGCGGCAGCTCGGAGACCGGGGGCAAGCCTGCCGGGACCGGCTCGGTGCACAGGAAGACGACCGAGTTGTATTCGGCAAACGCCACCGGTTCGAAGTACCCCGATAACTGCTCCATGGTCAGGATTAGCCAGGGGCAGCCCGCGAACACATAGTCCTGCTGGACGACGACCGAGCGGCCGGGGATCAACGACGGGAAGAAATTCTCGACGATGAAGTCGTTCAGCGACCACGCCTTGGCGAAGTCGATGAACAGGATCTCGATTGGGTGCCCGCTCCAGCCGATCTGCGACAGGTCCCCCTGGTGCACCCGCAGGAGCTCCGACAAGTGTCCAGTGTTGCGGTCGAAGATCGGCCGAAACGTTTCCCCGGCGCGCAGTTCGGTGTCCTTGAAATAGAAATCGGTCATGTATGGCTCGACCTCGAACATGTCGTAGACATCAATCGTCCCGCGCCGGCCGGCGGCGCGCAGGCCCTCGCCCAGCGGCACCGTTGAACCACCGACGAAGCACCCACCGTCGACGATCGAGCCCTCGCCCCTGAAGTAGGAGGCGGTCAGCCAATAGAGCAGCTG
>JALYXK010000409.1 GCA_030947145.1 Actinomycetota bacterium | reverse complement strand
GAGCAGGGCTGATGGGCTTCTCCGCCGGAGAGTCGGTCGGCAGCATTCACGCAAGCCTCGAGCTGGACCGCGACGCGTTCATTCGCTCCCTCGACGCCGCGCGCGAGAGCGTCAAGCGTTTTGAGGGGGAGCGCCATCGGGTGGAGATCACCGCCACCGTCTCCGGGATCCAGCGGGCCAAAGAGGACCTCCGGGCGATCCACAACCGCGACGTGAAGGTGAAGGTCGACGTGCAGCGCGGGCCGATCGAGCGCCTGGTCCTGAAGCTCCGCGAGCTGCACGACAAGCATGTGGAGATCAAGGTCGACACCGACCGCTCGGGCCTGGATCGGGTGCAGGGCGATCTGCAGAAGGTCGCCGGGCAGCTCGACCAGATCAAATTCCATGCCGTGGGGCTGAGGCCGGCGCTGGCGGCGATGAGCCCGGCGCTCTTGCCGCTGGTCGCCTCCCTCGGGCAGGGTGTTGTGGGCGCGGGCGCGCTGGGCGTCGCCGCGACCGGGGCGGGGCTGTCGTTCGGGGTGCTCGGCCTGGCCGTGAAGTCGGCGATCACCTCGCAGGGCAACTACTACAAGAACTTGCAGGCGGTGGTCACCGCCCAGCATCATTTGACCGCCGCGCAGAAGACGGGGAACACGCAGCTGATCCAGGCCGCGCAGCAGCAGCTGCGGGTCGTCCAGCAGAACGCCCAGCAGCAGAACCAGCTGGCCCAGCACGTCCGTAACGCCTGGGCCCGCGTCCAGGACAGCTTCCGTCAGGCTATGGGGCCGGCGGTGCAACAGGTGCTGCAGGGCATGTCCAGTGCCCTGCACACCCTCGGGTCCTCGATCGGCCTGCTCACCCCCGGGATGACCACGCTGGGCAAGGCGGTGCATGCCGCGCTGTCGAGCCCGGCGGTGCAGTCGGGGATCCGGTCGCTGATCGCCGGGTTCGGGAAGCTGGCGGGGGCCGCCGGTCCCCTCGTCGGGCCGATCATGCGCGGGGTCATCAACCTCGGGAAGGTGTTCGAGAACATCGCCCGGGCGGCGATGCCGTCGCTGGTCCGCGAGGTCACGAAGGTCGCGTCGTGGCTCGGGAAGGTCGCCGCGCACACGTCAGACACCGCCAAGCTCCGCGGTGAGATCGAACGGATGGTCAAGCAGTTCGACGGGTGGGTCAAAGCGGCTATGAATCTCGGCAAGGCGCTGCTGCCGCTGTTCAAGTCGGCCGCCGGGTTCCAGCCGCTACTGAACGCGGTGATCTCCCTGGTCGGCTGGTTCGTGCAGCTGCTCACCAAGCTCGGCCCGATCGGCAAGCTGCTGGCCGGCGGCCTCGGCCTCGTGCTCGTCTCCTCCCACTTCCGAGCGTTGAACCCGCTGCTGGGCGTGGCCGCCAAGGGGCTCGGGCTGATCGGCAAGGCGATGTTCGCGCTGGCCACCGGCGGGATCGCCGGACTGATCACCAAATTCCCGGCGCTGGCCACCGGCTTCTGGGCGCTGGACGGAGCGATCGGCGGGATGGGCGCCGCGATCGGCGGTGCCGTGCTCGCGGCGGCGCCGTTCATCATCGCCATAGCCGCGATCGGCGGCGCCGTCCTGCTGGTAATCCACTTCCACAAGCAGTTGTGGGCGGCTATCAAGTGGACCTGGAACGCGATCAAGGACGTCGTGAAGGCCGTCGTCGGGGCGGTCGTCGATGCCGTGAAATGGGCGTGGAACGCGGTCAAGAACGTGGTCACCACGGTCGGTCACGCCATCGGGGCGGCAGTCTCCGCGGCGTGGAACGAGATCAAGAAAGTCGTCTCGACCGTGGTGAAGGCGGTCGTAGGCGTGGTCGTCAGCGCGTGGAACAAGCTGGGCGAGATCACCAGGGCGGCCTGGAAAGCGATCACCGGAGCGCTGAAGGCCGCCTGGGATGCCATAAAGACGGCGGTCCACGCCGGAATCGACGCCGTGGTGAACGTGGTCAAGTCGCTGCCGGGCAGGGTGCTGTCCGGACTCGGGAACATCGCCAGCTTCCTGTTCAACGCCGGCAAGGACCTGATCATGGGGCTGATCAACGGCATCCTGTCGATGGGCGGCGCGGTGATCGACGCCGCCAAGAGCATCGTCTCCTCGGTGGGCGACTTCATCACGTCGGGGTTCGGGATCTTCTCCCCGTCCACCGTCGCGCACGGCTGGGGGCACAACATCGGGCTGGGGATGGCCAACGGGATTACCGCGTCGGTGCCGCATGTGCTGGCCGCCGCCGGAAAGCTCGCCGCCGCCTCCCAGGTCAACGCCGCTCACAGCGCGCAGCGCCAAAACTTCGCGGGCGGCGGCTGGGGCAGACCCCGGCCTACGCTCGGCAGCTCCCCGGCAGCGACCTCGGGCAGCTCCCCGGCAGCGACCTCGGGCAGCTCCCCGCACGTCACGATCATCTCCCAGTCGCTGGTGCCCGGCAGCGCGCAGGAGCTGCAGCGGATCGCCGGCACCGTCACCGGCGCCTTGCGGCGCACCGGCCGGCCCGGCCCCCCGCTACGGGTGGCTCACGGCCGATGAGCGGCCTACGGTCGCGGTCGGCTCATTAGCCAGATCAGCGAGAGCACCACGAAGCCGAGGAACCCGACGAACAGGATGACCGCGATGCCGATTCCCTTGCCGGCGTTGCAGGCCGAGCCGTAGGTGCCGTGGCAGTGCGTGCTTGAGGCGCCCCCCGCGATCCAGAGGACGATAAGCGCGCACCAGATGATGAGCGCCCACGTCATCTTCCGCCAGTGTGGTCGTTTCATGCTCGAGGCTCTCAATCCCGCAGACGATGGGGACTCTAGCGGCGCGTCACCGCTGCGTGCCATTCTTTCGTCATGCCCTTCGCCAGCGACTATCGCCCCGGAATGACCGCCGACGAGTTCACGCTGGGGGGCAACCGCGGCGGGCACGGATCGCCTCGGCCTGCTGGTGACCTCAGCGCCGAGCTGGCGGCGCTCGCCGAAGCGCGGCGAGACCTCGCCCGCCTCGCCGTGAAGAACGTCGAGAACTACTACGGCCCTGGCTCCCGCCAGGCTGTAGCCGCTGCTGAAGCTCGGCGCGACCTGCTAGGCGGGTCGTCCCGCTCCCACGACCTCTCCGACGCCGGCCACGCCCGAATCATGAACCAGCTGCGCGCTGCGGGCAGTGGTCCTGGCTCGCGTAGCGAGCTGGTGCCGGCGCCGCGGGAGGCGCCGCCGGCGATGCCCGGCCCGGAAGCGATCCTCGAGCAGCTGCGACGTGCCGATCCCGCGAGTCGCCGCCAGCCTGATCACGGGAACCTGGCCGGCGCGATCGCCGCCGAGCTGCGCAAACGGGGAATTGCATGAGCCTCGTCGAGATTCCGGCCCGCGGCCGCCAAGGCGAGCGCCTGGTCGGCGTCGGACTGGCCAAGATCGTCGTGGACGGCAGTCACTACGCACCCGAGTTCCGAGAGACCATGAGCGGGCGGCTCGAGGTCGGCATCGATCGGAAGCTCGAGCTCGCACCGGGCGACGTCGTGGCCCTCGCCCCGGACGGCTCCGGCGCGGTCGTGCTCCACGAAGCCATCGGGCCCTGGGATGACTCTGCGCCCACCTACGGGCCGCTACGGTCCTGGCTCGCCTCCTGGGCGGCGGATGCCTACGACGGGCCCGTTCCGGACCACGTGACCCGCCACGCCGGCTAGAGCACCGAGGGGCGACACCGTGAGGGTGTAGCGTTCGGTTGGTCCATGGTGACGCGCGAGGAGGCGGCACTTTTCGCGTAGAACGGGCCGGCTGAGAAGCCGGCCCGTTCTTATTGTCCGCTGACTCTGCTTGGATCCAGGAATGGGAATGCCGCTTCCTACTCATCAGCGTCATCCGTGGTATCCGACGAGCTGACCCCGGCGCAAGCCGACGAGTCTCCGCCGCGGGTCGCTTCGCTGCAAGAGATCGCGGATTTCCCGCCCGACGGCTTCGAAATCACCGTCGGCGAGGTCATCGTCGGTGAGGAGCGGCCGGCAGGCCACGACTGGCAGCGTTGCGAAATCGGCTGGGAGCGCCGTGTCTGGCGACGCGGGCTACGCCCGGTCTCCATCCGCCGCGGTGCTCGGCCGCGCACTTCTCCGCGCACTTCTCCGCGTCCCCGCAGCCGGCGATCTCGTCGTGCTGCCGCTCGTGGCGCGTGTCGCGCTGGCCCAGGCTCTGACGACGGAGATCCTGAGCCACCACCTGGTGTAGCGACAGTCGGGGGGCGGCGATGAGCCTGCCGCCACGCGATCTTCGGCGACTGCTCGTCGGCGCGGTGGCCGCCCGCGACCGGCTCGACGACGGGGTGCGAGCCGCCGTTGCGGCGTACGAGACCGGCCGGTACCAGGAGGCCGAGGACCTCGTCACCAGCGCGATCCAGGAGTCCGCGGACGCGCTCAACGCCAGGACCGGAGCCTTCCAGGCGCTGCCGCGAGCGGTCAGGCGCGCTCGCAAGGGCAAGGGGCGCAAGCGGTGAGCGGGCCCGGCCGAAAGGCTGATGTGCGGCTCAGCGAGGGGGCGCAGCTCGTTCTAGAGCGCGTCTCGCGGGTGGCAGAGGCGAACGCGGGCGCTGCCGCACCGACCATTCGGACCCGTGCGCTCCGGGGCGCGCCCCGGAAGGTTGGCGACAACGCGCTTGAGCGACTGGTCGCCGAGGGCTATCTAGAGCGTCGGCGGGTCGATGCCGAGTGGCGCTATTACAGCGTCACGCCGTATCGCTCGAGGTCGAGCGGATGACGGTTGACCGCCTATCGGTGCGCCTGGCGCAGGTTGCGTGCGACCTCGAGGATGTTGTCCGGGGGCTCGCTGCCGAGAGGCCGACGGAATGGGACACGATCCTGCTCGCTGCGCCCGCGGCGCATCTCGCGATCGTCGTCGACGCGCTAGAGCAGACGCTCTACGAGCTCGAAACGCGCGGCCAGAGTCCCTGGCCGCCGATCGCCGCGGCGGAAGAGCGGCTAGCAGCGTGAGCTCCGACCTCGAGGCCCGGAACGCCGCCATTGACGGCGTGTTCGAGCTCGCCGACGCCGGTAACGCCGAGCGGCTCGTCGCCAGGCACGGCCAGGATCTCCGCTACGTACCGGGCCTCGGCTGGCTGATCTGGGACAAACGACGGTGGTCGCGAGACCGTACAGGCGCGCTTCAGCGGCTCGCCAAGCTGACAGCGCAAGCGATCTACAACGATGCCGCTAACTGCGGCGACGACGACGAGCGGAAGCGAATCCTCGCCTGGGCCCATAAGAGCCTGATGGAGCCCCGCCTGCGCGCAATGGTGAGCCTCGCCACGACCGAACGGCCCGTGGTCGCCCTGCCCGAGCAGCTTGACGCGGATCCCTGGCAGTTCACCGTCCTGAACGGAACGATCCAACTCAAGACCGGCGAACTGCGCGCCCACGACCCGGCCGACCTCATCACCAAGCTCGCGCCCGTCACATTCCGCCCCGGCGCGCGATCCTCGGCCTGGGAAGAGTTCATCGACACGACCACGGGCGGCGACGCTCAGCTATCCGCCTTCCTGCAAAGCGTCGTCGGTTACACGCTCACCGGCGACACGCGCGAGGAGGTGCTGCTATTCGCCCACGGGCCGGCCGCGACCGGCAAGTCAACCTTCCTCGAGAGCGTGAAGTCCATGCTCGGCGACTGCGCCTGCACCGCCGATTTCGAGACGTTCCTCCGCCGCCGCGGCGACGCCGGCGTCCGCAACGACATCGCGCGACTCGCCGGCGCCCGGATGGTCGTCTCGATCGAGGTCGACGACGGCAAGCAGCTGGCCGAAGGGCTCATCAAGGCGCTCACCGGCGGCGACACCGTAGCCGCCCGATACCTCTACAGCGAAGCCTTCGAGTTCACCCCCCGATTCAAGCTGTGGCTCGCCGCCAACCACCGCCCACGCGTCCGCGCCGACGACGAAGCCATGTGGCGACGAATCATCCAGATCCCCTTCACCAACGCCGTGCCCGAAGGCAAACGGGACCCCACCCTCAAAGCCCGGTTCAAGACCGACCCCGAGATCAAGAGCGCCATCCTCGCCTGGGCCGTCCAAGGCTGCCTCGACTGGCAACGAAACGGCCTCGCGATCCCCGAGAGCGTCCGGGCCTACACCGCCGAATACCGCACCGAGAACGACGCGCTCGCCGAATGGATCGCCGACGAATGCCAACTCGGCGCTCAACACTGGACAGCGACACCCGAGCTCCGCGCCGCATACGAACACTGGTGCGAGGACGCCGGCAGCAAGCCCCTCGACGCCGGCCGAGCCTGGGGCAACGCCCTCAAAGCCCACGGATGCGAACGCGCCAAACGCCACGTCGGCCACGGCTGGAAAGGCATCACCCTCACCCCCGTTCCCCGTTCCCCCACGTGACCCCAAAAACAGACAACCTCTCACGTGCGCGGGCACAAGCTGAAGTTTCCCGATTCTCCGGTCACGACGGGGAACGGGGCACGCCCCGCCTGAGCGCGCTGAGCATCTGGCTCCCAACCCCCCCGCTCCCCGTCACGGTGACACCGCCCTCACCGCCCGAAGGAGTGACATCGTGACCGCTTCGCAGCGCCGCAAGGGCGCCCGTGGCGAGCTCGAAGTGCTCGCCCTGTTGCACGCCGCCGGCTGGCCTCGGGCGCACCGGAATTTCGGCTCGGGGTCGCGCGGCGGCGCGGACCTCGTCCGCGGGCCCGCCGGCGTCCTGCTCGAGGTCAAACGCCACGGCGGCCGGCTCGACCTGCCCGCCGCGCTGCGCCAGGCGCAGGCCGCTTGCGGGCCGCACGACCTCCCGGTGGTCGCGCACCGCCGCGATGGCGAGCCCTGGTGGGCGACGTTGCCGCTGGACGAGCTGCTGGCGCTCCTGTGGCTCAGGGAGCGCGGATGATCGCGGGTCAGCTCTCGTTCCTGGATCCGGCCGAGTCCGAGCTGCTGCTCGACTACGCGGCGTTCGCGCAGGCGAACGGTCTGAGCGGCCCACGTGCCCCCAGCGTCCAGCCGAAGGCGCCGGGCCTCGATCGGCCGGCGCAGGCGCTTTCGCCTGGCCGCTGCCGCTGCGATCGCTGGCCGCTGCTGCTGCTCGACGGCGGTTCGGCCCGTTGCCTGAAGTGTGGGCGGCGGCCGTGAGCTCGCGCCCGGTGCCCCGCTTGGCGCTGACCAAGCCCGAGGCCGCGCAGGCGCTCGGCGTCTCGGTCGACACGCTCGAGCGTCACATCCTCCCCGAGCTGCGGGTGGTTCGCCGCGGGCGGCTGGTGATGATCTCGGTCCAGGAGATCGAGCGGTGGCTGGAGCGCTCGGCGGCGCTGACCCTCGATAGCGCTACGTGACGGTGTAGATAACCGGCAGCGCCCTGGAAATGTGCCGATTAGCAGCGGCTTTGCGGGCCGCGCGCCAGCCGCGCGCCATCCACGCGGGTACTCAGCGGTGAGGGACGGCGTGCCGATCCGGGCGCGCGATCCCAGCCCGTATCTGCATTGCGCCGGCTTCGAGTTGCCGGGCCCCGATCTCACGTTCGTCCCACGGCGCCTCGTGGGTGACGCCCGGCTCGCAGTGGTAGCAGCGCCAGGTCTGCTCCGCGGCCTTGTACCACTCGTGCTCGCCGCAATCGCGGCGGCCTTTGCGCACGATCACGGCGAGCGGCTCCGGCAGCCTCTCTCGCAGCAGGGTTCGATACCGATACTTGCCGTTGGTCATTACGACTGAATGCTACTTCCCGCTGGAAGGGCCGCGCTTTTGGACGTTCCGGAGCCCGCGGGCCTTCGCTTCACGCTCGACGCGCACCCTCAGGCGTGGATCGAAGTCTTGCCTGCGGTCATAGAACTGGGCTCTGAACTCACCATCGCCGAGCAGCGTGAAGGCCGTATCTCGTTGGCGGCCCTTGCGCTTCCCCATTCGGGCAACCTACACGCGGCACCAGCCGGTGTGCGCTACGGCCCGGGTGGGAAGTGGCCGGGCTCCCACGTCATTGGCGCCTCCCAGGGGACCGCCGGGTATTCGACGCCGCGGACCTCGCCCCAGGGAACCGCGCCGGCGGCGCTCTCGTCGGCGGGCGGGCGGCCGACGCCGAAGCGCTCGAGTTCGGCGAGGGCGTGGCCGAGCGCGTCCACCAGGTCCGACGGCTCGCCGGGCAGGCCGGTGTAGGTCAGCTGCTGGTCCTCCAGGGCGTCGAGGCCGCCGCCGACGTGGGAGACCAGGCCGCGCTCGTACAGGGCGGCCGCGGCCTCGGCCCGGGCGATCTTCGCCGTCTTCGCGGCCACCATCTTGTAGGCGACGTGACGGCCGCCGTGCTCGATCGCCTGCTCGAGCAGGCCCACCATCATCTGATCGCCGTAGTTCTGCTCGATAACCAGCGTTGCCGTGCGCTCGGAGGCGAGGCGGATGGCGTGAGTCAGGAACGCCAGCGGCGATGTCCGCAGCGCCTCGGCGCGCAGCACGTAGGCGCGGTTGTCCATGCCGAGTGAGGCGATCACGAGCCCTTGAGCGGAGCGGCCCTGCCCTCCTGACGGATCCAGGGCGACCACGGTGTGCCGCGGCGGCGGCGTTGGCGTCTGCTCGACGCGATGCTCGTCGATCCACTCGCGTTGCCAGAGGGCGCCTTCGGCTTCGGCGAGAAGCTCGCCTTCGAGCTCCTGTCGGGCGAGCCGGGTGCCGGCGCGCAGCGTGGCGGCCTGCAGGAAGCTCTCGGACAGGTTGGCGGCGTTGTCCATCGTGCGGAGCCGGCGGCTGATGACGGCGGGGTCTTCGAGGAGGCGGCGTACGAGCGCGCGGGCGGGCATGTTCGCTTTGGGGGTGCCGGTGATCACCATGCGGGAGCTGCCTTTGCGCAGGGCGTAGGCGAGCGATTCGTCGAACGCTTGTTCCCATCGCTTCCACAGGCCGATCTCCTCGGCCCATACGCCGCGCAGGTTCTTGCCCTGGATCGTGGTGGCGCCGTCGTCGGCGGAGTCGCAGAAGATCACGGAGCCGTCGTGCAGGCGGATCTCACCGAGCGATCGGTTCCAGGTTGAGACCAGGCCCGAGCGGCCGGTGGCGACTTCGGCGGGGCTCGTCCCGAGCGCGGCCAGGAGTCCGCAGTCGGGCGATTCGACGCAGGTTTCGCGCACGTCGGCGTAGGTGGGCGCGATGATCGCCCATTGGCCGGGGCCGTCGGTGTCTCGGAGTGGGTCCTCGGCGATCAGTTCGGCGAGCAGGTGCGATCCGGCCCATGATTTGCCGGAGCCGCGTCCGCCGCGGAGAAACAGGGTGGTCCAGGGACGGGCGGGGGGGAGTTGCTCGGGGCGCGCTCGCTCGCGCCAGCTGGTGGCCAGCTGTAGGCGCAGGAAGCGCAGGAAGCGCAGCTGGCGCTCGGGTGACCAGTTGGCGGCGGCTTGGGCCAGCGGGTCGGGCGGGGGTGGGGCGTTAGGCGGGCGGTTGCGGCTGGTCACGGCGGTCGAATTCGCCCAGGAGCCGGCCGATCTCGTGGTTGAATTGGTCGGTGGCTTCGATTCGCTGGGTCGCTTCGCCGCTGAGGAGTTGTGCGCGGTCGACGACGATGGCGTAGGTGGCGGCGAGGTCGCGGGAGTTGCGGGCTGACGCTTCGCGGATTTTTGCGAGGAGTTCGGCGGCGAGCTCGCCGGAGGTGACGGTCAGCTCGGCTTTGCGCTGCGCCCACGTCAGCCGCGCCGCCTCCGTGCCCGCCCGCGCGCTGGCGGCTCGTGTCACTGTGACACCGGAGCGTTTCGCCCATTGCCGGATCGTCGCCGGGTTGATCCCGGTGCGGCGGGCGGCTTCACCGCCGCCGTGTTGGCGGTAGAGCTCGAGGGCGGTTTCGCGCTCGAGCTTGGTGTGGGCGGTCCTGGCCATGGTGGGGAGGCTACGGCGTGGGGGTGGCGTCGTAACCTGGTGCGGGCGACGGGTCGCCCCTGGCC
>JALYXK010000376.1 GCA_030947145.1 Actinomycetota bacterium | reverse complement strand
ATGCAGGCGCCGCCGGACGCGTGGACGGCCTCGACGACGGAGGCCAGGCACTCGTCGACGGTCTCGATCGCCTTCACCGCCGCCGGAATCACGCCGGTGTGCCCGACCATGTCGGCGTTGGCGAAGTTGATGATCCCGAAGCCCGGCGAGTCCTCTTTCCAGGCGCCGACGAACGCGGCCGCCGCCTCCCGCGCGCTCATCTCGGGCTGGTGATCGTAGGTCGGGACATCACGCGGCGAGGACACCAGCTCGCGGCGCTCCCCGGTGCACTCACGCTCGTCCCCGCCGTTGAAAAAATACGTGACGTGCGGGTATTTCTCGGTCTCGGCCACGTGCAGCTGGCGCAGACCGTGGTCGGCGACGACATTCGAGAGGGTGGTCTCCGGCCGTATCGGGGGAAAGGCCACCGGGTAGGGCCAGCCTTCCTCGTATTCGGTCATCGTGGCGTAGCGCTCGATCGCCTCGGCCCCGCCCCGGTCGATCTTGTCGGGGTCCGGCTCGGCCAGCGCTCGGGTGATCTCCCGCATCCGGTCAGGACGGAAGTTGAAGCCGATCACCGAGTCCCCGGACCGGATCCGTGCCTCGTCGCCGACCAGCACCGGCCTGATGAACTCGTCGGTCTCGCCGCGCTCGTAGGCCGCCCGTGCCGCCTCCGGGCCGGTGGCGGCGGTGTGGTCGGCACGGCCGTGGACGAGCAGGTCGTAGGCCTGCTGGACCCGCTCCCAGCGCTGGTCACGATCCATCGCGTAGTAGCGCCCGATCACCGTCCCGACCCGGCCCGCCCCGGCGCTGGCCATCCACCCCTCGACCGTCTCGAGATACTCGGCGCCGCCATGGGGCAGCGTGTCGCGCCCGTCGGTGAAGGCATGGAGCACGAGATCCCCGACCCCGAGCTGCGCGCCGAGCACGATCAGCGCCTCGAGGTGTCCCCAGCCCGAGTGCACGCCGCCGTCGGAGACCAGGCCGATCAGGTGGACTCGCTCCGAGTCGGAGAACGCCTGGCGCAGGACGTCGTTAGAAGCCAGCTCGCCGTCGCTCACCGCCGCGTCGATCCGGGTGAGATCCTGCCGCACCACCGCACCGGCGCCGAGGTTCAGATGCCCGACCTCGGAGTTGCCCATCTGCCCCTCGGGCAGCCCGACGGCAGTCCCGCAGGCGGTCAGCTGCGTGTGTGGATAAGCGGACCAGAGCTCATCGAAGACGGGGGTTCGGGCCAGCGACACGGCGTTGCCTTCGCCGTCCGGGGCCAGGCCCCAGCCATCGAGGACGACCAGAACCACGGCGGGCACGGGGACCGCGCGAGGACCGTCGGGCAGCGCCATCAGCCGGCGGCGCCGACAATCGCCGCGAAGGACTCCGCCTCGAGGCTCGCGCCGCCGACCAGCGCGCCATCGATGTCGGGTAGGGCCAGCAACTCCGCGGCGTTGTCGGGCTTGACGCTCCCGCCATAGAGCACGCGGGTCAGCTCGGCCTGCTCAGGCGAGCGGTCGCCGACCAGCGCCCGGACGAAGGCGATGGCGTCCTGGGCCTGCTCCGACGTGGCCACTTTTCCGGTCCCGATCGCCCAGATCGGCTCGTAGGCGATCACGATTTCCCCAAGGCGCTCGGTCTCGATCCGGGCCAGGCCCTCCTGGACCTGGTGGCGCAGCTTGCGCTCGGTGTCTCCACGCTCGCGCTCCTCCTCGGTCTCGCCGACGCACAGGATCACCTGCATCCCCGCCGCTAGCGCGGCCGGAACCTTCTGCGCGAGCGCCTTATCGGTCTCTCCGAACAGCTGACGGCGTTCGGAGTGACCGAGGATCACCCCATGGACGCCGACCTCGGCCAGCATCGGTGGCGACACCTCGCCGGTGAACGCGCCGCTGTCGGCCTGGTGCACGTTCTGCGCGTACACTTCCACGCGCGAGCCCCGGGTCGAGTCGACCATCGCCGCGAGGGAGAGGAACGGGGGGCTGATCGCCACGTCAATGCCATCGGCATCCGAGACCCCCGGGAGTAGCGCCTGGATGAACTCCTCGGCCTCGGCGATCGTCTTGTTCATCTTCCAGTTGCCGGCGATAAACGGTGTGCGCTGGGCGGCGTTCATGCCCGGGCCTCTATCCGCAGGTCGATCTCGGGCATGCGCCGGCGCCGTTCACGCCAGGGCCTCGACTCCGGGTAGCGCCTTGCCCTCGATCAACTCGAGTGCCGCCCCGCCCCCGGTCGACAAATGAGTCACCTCGTCGGCGAGGCCGAATTGGGCGATTGCCGCGGCGGAGTCGCCGCCGCCGATCACGGTGGTGCCGGGCGCGGCGGCAACCGCCTCGGCGACGGCCCGCGTCCCCGCGGCGAACGGCTCCAGCTCGAAGGCGCCCATCGGGCCGTTCCAGAAGGTCATCCCGGCCGAGGCGATCGTGGCCGCGTAGCGCTCGGCCGTGTTCGGCCCGATGTCCAGTCCCATCATCCCGTCGGGGACCTCGACGCCGTCGAGCGCCGTCGGCTCGGCGTCGGCGTCTAGGCGCTCGGCGATCACCAGGTCGCCGGGAAGCTCGAGCTCCGCCCGGGCGTCCGCCGCACCTTCCAGCGCCCGCTTGGCCAGCTCGACATCCTCCTCTGCACAGAGCGAATCCCCGATCCCGTGGCCCTGGGCGGCCAGAAAGGGGAAGCACATCGCGCCGCCGATCAGGATCGCGTCGGCCACCTCGAGAAACCGTTCGATGACCGCGATCTTGTCGCTCACCTTGGCCCCCCCGAGCACCGCGACCAGCGGCCGGGCCGGATCCTCGAGCAGGCCGTTCAGCGTGGTCACCTCGCGCTCCAGCAGCAGCCCCGCGGCGCGCTCGGAGATCAGGTGCGCGACCCCCTCGGTGGAGGCGTGCGCGCGGTGCGCCGCACCGAACGCGTCGTTGACATAGGCATCGGCCAGGTCCGCCAACGCGGCGGCCAGCTCCGGATCGTTCTCGGTCTCCCCCGGCTCGTAGCGCACGTTCTCGAGTACCAGCACGTCTCCGTCATCGAGCGCTTCCGCCAGCGCCCGGACCTCCTCGCCGATCACCGCCGGAGCCAGCGTGACCTTGGCATCGGTGAGCTCGGCCAGGCGATCGACGGCGGGCCGCAGCGAGAGCTCCGGGTCGCGGTCCTTCGGCCGTCCCAGGTGCGAGACCAGCACGAGCCGCGCGCCGCGGCCCCGCAATTCCTCGATCGTCGGCAGCGCCGCCCGGATCCGGGTGTCATCGGCTACCCCGCCGTCCGACAGCGGGACGTTGAAGTCGACTCGTACCAGAACCCGCTTGCCGTCGAGGTCGCCTAGGTCCCGAAGCGTTCTCACAGCAGCCTTTGCACGAGGTCCGCTACTCGGTTCGAGTAGCCCCACTCGTTGTCGTACCAGGCGACGACCTTGACCATGGTGCCGTCCATCACGGCGGTCAGCTGCGAGTCCACGATCGAGGAGGCGGGGTTCTTGACGATGTCGGAGGAGACGATCGGATCCTCGGTGTACTTCAAAAACCCCTTCAGCGGGCCGTCGTCGGCCGCTGCCTTGAACGCTTCGTTGATCTCCTCGACGGTGGTCTCGCGGTTGGCTTCCACCGTCAGGTCGACGACGCTCCCGGTCGGCACCGGGGCCCGGATGGCGAAGCCGTGCAGCTTGCCTTTGAGCTCCGGGATCACCAGGCCGATCGCCTTCGCCGCGCCGGTGGAGGCCGGGATCAGGTTGACGGCGGCGGCCCGCGCGCGGCGGAGGTCCTTGTGGGGCATGTCCTGCAGGCGCTGATCGGCGGTGTAAGCGTGAATCGTGGTCATCAGGCCGTGCTTGATCCCGACCAGGTTGTGCAGGACATGCGCCACGGGCGCCAGGCAGTTGGTGGTGCAAGAGGCGTTCGAGATGACGGTGTGCTGGCCCGCGTCGTAGGCCTCCTCGAAGTTGACCCCGAGCGCGACCGTGACGTCGGGGTCGGTCGCCGGCGCGGAGATCACCACCTTCTTGGCCCCGGCCTCCAGGTGCTTGGCCGCGCTGTCGCGGTCGGTGAACAGTCCGGTCGACTCGATCACCACGTCGGCGCCGATCTCACCCCAGGGCAGCGCCGCCGGATCGCGCTCGGCCAGCACGCGAATTTCCTTGCCGTCTACCCGCAGGCCGGTCTCGGTCGCCTCGACCTCGCCGGGGAACGGACCGTAGCTCGAGTCGTAGCGGAGCAGGTGGGCGATCGTCTCCGGGTCGACGAGGTCGTTTACCGCCAGCCATTCGATGTCGGCGCCGCGCTCGTGGGCCGCCCGAAAGACGTTCCGGCCGATCCGACCAAAGCCGTTGATGCCCACGCGTACCGACATGGTCTGAGTACCTCCGGGTTATGAGTGAGTGCGCCAACCAGCGGCCACCGAACGTCTGTCGGCCCCTGAAGGCTATATGAATCGGCTTCGCCCCTATCGGCGGGAGACGATCTCGAGCCGCAAACCATCGGGATCGAGGAGGTAACAGGCGTAGTAGCGGCTGCCGTACTGCGGGCGGGGACCGGGAGGCCCGTCGTCGGACCCGCCGCTGGCCAACCCCGCCCGGTAAGCACCGTCGACGGCCGCCTTGCCGTTGGCCTGCAGGGCGATGTGCCCGTATCCGGGCCCCGGCTCGCGGTCGCGCATGCTGATCCAGAACTCGGGGCCGTTGACCCCGTAGGCCACGACATGCTCGGACTCGATCATCCGCCGGGCCCCGAGCGCGAAGAACACCGCGTCGTAGAAGACCGCCGACCGGGCCAGATCGGATACCTCAAAGCCGACGTGATCGATCATTCGGCCCGCTTGATGTCGCGGTGGATGACCTCGACGAGGTATCCCTCCCCCGGCCGGTAGCGGTCAGCCAGGTGCTCGGCGATCGCCACGGATCGGTGACGGCCGCCGGTGCAGCCGATGCCCAGCACGAGGTGGGCCTTGCCTTCGGCGAGGTATTGGGGCAGCAGGTAGTCGAGCAGCGGGTGAAGCCGGGTGTAGAACTCATCGAGCTCGCCCGCCCGGTTGATGTACTCGAGGACCCTCGAGTCTGTTCCGGTCAACGGTCGGAGGTCCGGTTCGTAATGGGGGTTGGGCAGGAAGCGGACGTCGAACAGCACGTCAGGGTCGCGCACCGGGCCGTACTTGAACCCGAAGCTCTCGAACGTGACGGCGAGGCGGCCGGGGGTGCGCGGCATCAGTTCGTCGGTGAGCTTGCGCCGCAGCATGGCCGCGGTCAGCCCGTCGGTTCGGATCACCACGTCGGCCCGGCGGCGCAGCGGCGCGAGCAGCTCACGCTCGCCGGCGATCCCCTCGGCCACGCTCCCGGTCGGCGCGAGCGGGTGCCGGCGCCGGGTCTCCTTGTACCGGGTCTGGAGCGTCTGTTCATCGGCCTCCAGGAACAACACCCGGTGCCTGACCCCGGTGGCCTTGAGGTCGTCCAGCATGCTGGCCAGCCCCTCGAAGTAACTGCCGCCGCGGACGTCGGAGACGACGGCGGCATGGGCCACCTTCGAACCCGAGTGCATGAACAGGTCGACCAGCGACCGGAGCATCTCCGAGGGCAGGTTGTCGACGCAGAAGTAGCCCTCGTCCTCGAACGCCGCCATTGCCGTGGACTTCCCGGCCCCCGAGAAGCCGGTGATCACCACGAGATCGGTCAAGGCCGAGACGGTCGACTCCTCCCCCCTGTCCGCGCCGCCGCCATCGGGCACGTCAAGCCTCTCAGAGGATCCGGTTGAGAAGGCTTCCATTGCTTAAAGCTTGACGTGTCCGGCGGACGCGCGTCACGGCGCGGCGCGTGCTCGGCCGCCGTGTGGCACGATCCACCCGTGCACCGTCGCAGAGGGCGCATCGGCATCGTGGCGACCCTGACGCTCTTCTTCGGAGTCTTCGCGGCGCAGCCGGGGCCGGGCGTCCAGGCTCAAACCCAGCTCCCGGTGGTCTCCGCGCAGATCGCCGGGACCACCACGGGACCGGCGATGCCCTCGGGTTTCCTCGGGTTTTCCTTCGAGACCCGCGCGCTGCATGTCTACACCGGGCGCGACCCGACCGCCGTCAATCCCGTGCTGGTGCAGTTGATCCGGGCGCTGAACCCCGGGCAGACACCGATCCTGCGGATCGGCGGCGACAGCACCGATCAGACCTGGTGGCCGATCCGGGGCGTGATCCCCCCGGGCGGAATCGGATACGGGCTGACCAAGGGCTGGCTGCGTACGACACGGGCGCTGGCCACCGCGACGGGCGCCAAGCTGATCATGGGGATCAACCTGGCCGCCGGCCGGCCGGCATTCGCCGCCCAGGAGGCCCGGGCGATCATTCAGGGACTCGGGCGCCAGAACCTGGCCGCGCTGGAGATCGGCAACGAGGCCGACCTCTACGGCCAGTTCGCCTGGTACCGCGACCGGCGCGGACGCGTGGTGTTCGCCCGCCCGCGCAACTATGATCTGAACGACTTCATTCACGATTTCGCCAGCTGGCGGGCGGCCATGCCGAAGATCCCCCTGGCCGGACCGGCCTTCGCCGGCACCACCTGGATGGACGGCCTGGGCACCTTCCTGAACGCAGCGCCGGGTGTCAGCTACGTGACGTTCCACCGCTATCCGCTGCGCGGCTGCATCGCCGACCCCACGTCGCCCTCTTACGCCTCGATCCCCAACCTGCTCGGCGACACGTCGTCCGCCGGACTCGCCCAGCAGGTGGTGCCCTATGTGGCCACCACGCACTCCCGCGGTCTCCCGTTTCGCCTCGACGAGCTCAACTCGGCGGCCTGCACCGGTCGCTCCGGCGTCAGTGACACGTTCGCCTCCTCGCTCTGGGTGCTTGACACCCTGTTCAACCTCGCCTCGGCCGGCGTCGACGGGATCAACTTGCACACGCTCCCGAACGCCGCCTACGAGCCGTTCTCGTTCACCCACCGGGGCAAGGCGTGGAAGGCGTTCGTCCACCCCGTCTACTACGGGATGAAGCTGTTCGCCGACGCGTTCCCCCCGGGGGCGAAACTGCTTTCCGTCTCCGCTCCGGCCGGCCCGGTGAAGGTGTGGGCCACGCTCGACACCGCCGGGCGGATTCGGGTGGTCCTGATCAACAAGGACCCCAGCGCGGCGGTCTCCGTCCACCTGCAGCTTCCGGGCAATGGGTCCCCCGTAACCGCCGAGTCGCTCAGCGCTCCGGCGCTGAGCGCCACCAAGGGCGTCGCGCTCGGCGGCCAGACCTACGGCACCAGCACCAACACCGGCAAGCTGGCCGGCCAGCCCAGCACGAACCACATCGGCCCGCTGCTGGGCACCTACTCGGTCCCGCTCCCGGCCGGCAGCGCGATCATGCTAACGCGGTAATCGCGGGTAATCGCGGTAATCGCCGAGGGCGATTACCGTTGGCAATCCTCCCCCGCTAGACGCCGGTACGGTGCAGCTCGCGGTGGAGTTCGCGGGCCAGCTTGCCCGGCAGGCCGGGGACTGCCTCGAGCTCATCGCTGGAGGCGGCGATGATCGCGTCGGGGGAGCCGAAATGGGCCAGCAGCGCGCGTTTGCGGGCCGGACCGACGCCGGGCAGCTCGTCGAGGATCGACGCCGTCATCGCCCGGTCCCGGCGGCTGCGGTGATGGGTGATCGCGAACCGGTGGGCCTCGTCGCGGACGCGCTGGAGCAGCTGCAGCTCGGGAGTGTCGTGCGCGAGGCGCAGCGGCGCCGCTCGCCCGGGGATGAACACCTCCTCGATTCGCTTGGCCAGCGAGATCACCACGACGCCGCGCTCGCGAAAGCCCTGCAGCGCTCGCAGTC
>JALYXK010000369.1 GCA_030947145.1 Actinomycetota bacterium | reverse complement strand
AATTTCCTCCGGCATATGGAGGAAATTCGACCAGGCTCCGGTCGCTTCAGGCGGCGGCGCCCAGTAGCAGGTCGCAGAGGGCCTGCACGCCGTCCCAGACGTCAACGAAGCGGGTAGTCAGGGGCGCGAGGCCGAAGCGGATCACGTCGGGGCGGCGGAAGTCGGGGATCACGCCGCGCTCGATCAGTTCCGCGCACAGGCGCTGCGCCGACGGATGGGCGAGCGCGACGTGGGCTCCGCGGCAGGCGAGATCCCGGGGCGAGGCCACCGAAACCCCGAGCGGCGCCAGCACCGCGTCGGCCAACGAGATCGCATAGGCGGTCAGGGCCATGCCCTTGGCCCGGATAGCGTCGATTCCCGCCTCGGCCACCAGCGCGACCCCCTCGTCGACCGCGCTCAGCGCCAGCACCGGCGGCGTGCCGGACAAGAACCCGCGTACGCCGGCGGCCGGAATATAACCAGAGGCCATCGCGAACGGGTCCTCCCGGCCCAGCCACCCCCAGATCGGCTGGCGCAACGAAGCCTGGTGCGACTCGCGGACGTACATGAAGGCGGGGGCGCCCGGCCCGCCGTGAAGGTACTTGTAGGTGCAGCCGACGGCGAGATCGGCGCCGTCGGCGTCGAGGGCGACCGGGACCGACCCCGCGCTGTGGCTGAGGTCCCACAGCACGAGTGCGCCGGCGTCGTGCGCCACCGAAGAAATCGCGGCCATGTCGGCGATGTGCGCCGAGCGATAGGACACGTGCGAGAACGTGACCAGGGCGGTCCGCTCAGATAGAAGGGCCGCGACACCCTCGGGCGTCGGCCCGGCCCAGGGTTCGCCACGCAACCAAACCACCTCACATCCCCGGGAGCGCGCGAGTCCCTCCAGGACGTAGCGGTCGGTGGGGAAGTTGTCGAGGTCGGTGATGACCTGGTCGCGCCCGGGGCGGGCGTCGAGGGCGGCGCTGACCAGCTTGTAGAAGCACACGGTGGTCGAGTCGCCGACCACGACCTGGCCGGGGGCGGCCCCCAGCGCGGCCTCCCCCAGGCGGTCGCCCACGGAGACCGGGAGGTCGAGCCAGCCCTCGTCCCAGCCGCGGATCATCCGCTGACCCCACTGCTCCTCCAACACCTCAGACAGCCGGGTCGCTGTCGCCAACGGCATTGCGCCAAGCGAGTTTCCGTCGAGATAGGCGACGTCGTCGGGAATGAGGAAGCGCGAGCGAAAGCCGCGCAGCGGGTCGGCCGCGTCGAGCTCGAGCGCACCTTCTTGACTTTTGCGCAACATGGCGGATAGTACGTCGCGCATGGACTCGCACCTGGCCGTGCTGGCCACGGAGAGCGGCGCTCGGGGGCACCGGACGCTGGCCGAGAAGGCCTTCGAGACGCTGCATGCCGCGATCGTCACCGGACAGCTGCGCCCCGGGGCGCGCCTGCCGATCGAGGAAGCTGGCCGACGTCCTGGAGATGAGCCCGATGCCGATCCGCGAGGCGGTTCGCCGGCTCGACGCCGAGGGGCTGGTGGAGAACATCCCCCACCGGGGGGCCTGGGTGACCGAGCTCTCGGTCACCGATCTGCGGGAGGTCTACGAGGCCCGCCTGGCGCTCGAGGTCCTGGCCATTCGCCGTGCCGCCGAGCGCTTCAACCCCGCGCTGGCCGACACCGCGAACCGGCGGCTGGCCGCGCTGGAGCAGATGTCCGACGACACCTCGGCGGCGACGTCGGTGGCCCACGCCGAGTTCCACTTCGCGCTGTACGCGGCCGCCGGCTCGGCCTGGCTGCTACGGCTGATCCGCCCGGTCTGGGAGACCAGCGAGCGCTACTGCCTGGAGGTACCCCAGTGCCGGCAGCTGACCGCCCGGGCCGGGGAGCACCGGGCGATCCTCGATTCCTGCATCGCCCACGATATCGACCGCGCCGCCCGGGCCCTGCGCAACCATCTGATCACCACGGCCAACTTCCTCGCCGAGGCGATGGGCGGCGGCGCGGTCTTCTAGCTCGAGAAGTTGGGGGTCGCGTCGCGGGCGAGGTCGGCCCGGCCCTTCGGCTCCTCCCAGTCCTCCTGGCGACCGAGCGCCGTCTCGTCGAGCAGGTAATAGGACCCGCCGATCGTCTCCAGCCCGCGCGCGTAGACCGAGTAGGTGTGGAACACGCGCTCGCCGTCGCGGAGGAAGTGACTGCGGCCGGGCCACTCGCCGGTCATCTCGAACGGGGCTCCCCGCTCGGCGTACTCGGCCGCCGAGCGGTAGTTGTACTCCGGCGGCGCGACCGACTCGTCGAGCGTCACGCCGAAGTCGTAGTTGAAGTCGCTGCCGTGGGATGAGTACCACGGGAAGGTCCAGCCGCGCTTGGCCTGGTAGCGCTCGAGCTGGTCGACCGGCGCGCGGGACACGTAGACCAGTCGCGTGTCGCGGACCTCGAGATGCCGGCGCATCCCCGGGGCGACCTCGTCGGCCCCGGCCGTGCAGCTCGAGCATCCGTCGTCCCAGCTCGGGTCGAACATGAAGTGCACGACGATCAGCTGGCGCCGGTCGTCGAACAGGTCGAGCAGGCCGGCCGGCCCGTCGGGGCCCTCGAACCTGTAATCCTTTTCGACCTGCACCATCGGCAAGCGGCGACGCTCGGCGCTGAGCTCGTCGCGCTGCTTGGTGAACGCCTTCTCGCGAGTTAGCAGCTCGCGCCTGGCGTTCAGCCACTCCGCTCTGCTCACTACCTGGGGAAGACTCATTTTCTCGCCTCCGGGGATCGCTTTCTGGTGTAGACCCTGGCCCGGCCCGAAACTCATCGGGCTACCCAAGATACGCGCGCTTGAGGTCCTCGCTGCCCAGCAGCTCCGCCGCGGGTCCGGAGAGGACGATCTCGCCGGTCGAGAGCACGTAGCCGCGGTCGGCGATCGACAGCGCCATGGTCGCGTTCTGCTCGACCATCAGCACGGCCACCCCGGACTCGTGCACCTCCTTGATGATCCGGAAGTTCTGCTGCACCAGCGCGGGCGAGAGACCCATCGAGGGCTCGTCCATCAGCAGCAGTCGCGGCCGGGACATCAGCGCGCGACCCATGGCCACCATCTGCTGCTCGCCGCCGGACAGCGTGCCCGCCAGCTGGTCGCGGCGCTCATGCAGCCGGGGGAACAGGGCGTGCACCCGCTCGAGGTCGGCCTCGAAGGTGCCGTCGTCCTGGAGCACCGCCCCCAGCTCGAGGTTCTCGCGCACCGTCATGGCCCCGAACAGGCGCCGGTTCTCGGGCACGATCGCCAGCCCCCGGCGGATCCGGGCCGGCACCGGCAGCTCAGTCACGTCCTCGTCGTCGATCAGTACCCGCCCGGCGCGGGGGCGGACGACCCCGAGAATTGTCTTCAACGTCGTCGATTTCCCCGAGGCGTTGCCCCCGAGCAGGCAGACCAGCTCGCCGGCCCCGACCTCCAATGAGATGCCCTCGAGGATCCGCATCTGCGCGTAGTAGGTGGTGACCGACTCGAGGCTCAGCAGCATCGGTCCATCACTCCTCGGCCAGAGCCTCCGGATTGCGCCCCAGATACGCCTCGACCACCGCCGGGTGCTCGGCCACCTCCTGGAAGCCGCCCTCGGCCACCTTGACGCCGTGGTCGAGCGCGACCACCCGGTCCGAGCACCCTTCCACCACGTGCATGTCGTGCTCGATCACCAGGATGGCCACGCCGAGCTCGTCGCGCAGGCGGCCGATCAGCTCGGTCACCTCGTGCGTCTCTGAGGGGTTCATCCCGGCGGCGGGCTCGTCGAGCAGCAGCAGCCGCGGCCGGGTGGCCAGCGCGCGGGCGATCTCCAGGCGCCGGCGGTTGGCGTAGGAGAGGCTGTAGGCGGGCTGGTCCCAGCGGTAGCCGGCCAGGCGGTTCCCGAAGAACGAGAGCACCTCCTCGGCCAGCGCGCG
>JALYXK010000358.1 GCA_030947145.1 Actinomycetota bacterium | reverse complement strand
CTGGTGTCCGCGGCGGAACGCGAGCTGCGGATGGTGGCCACCGATTCCTACCGCCTGAGCGTGAAGGAGACCACACTCGAAGCTCCTCTCTCGTCCTCGTTCGAGGTGAACATCCCCGCCCGCGCGTTGCAGGAGCTGGCCCGGATCGCCGGCCACGCCGAGGACGCCGAGCTCAGCATCAGCGTTCGCCAGAACCAGGTCCTGTTCGTACTCGGCCGGGTGATCCTATCCTCGCGTCTGATCGACGGACAGTTCCCCAACTATCGCCAGCTGCTGCCGGACAGCTTCGAGCACGAGCTGCGCATCTCCGGAAGCGAGTTGACCGAGGTCGTGCGGAGGGTGAGCCTGCTAGCGCAGAAGAACGCACCGCTGCGGCTGGCGTTTGCCCCCGGGGAGCTGACCGTCTCGGCCCAGACCCCCGACGTCGGCGAGGCGCGCGAGTCGCTGCCCGTCGCCTTCCAGGGGGAGCCGCTGGAGATCGGCTTCAACCCTGAGTTCCTCCGCGACGGACTCGAGTCGATCTCCGAGGGCGATGTCGTCCTGAAGCTGATCAGCCCGCTTCGTCCCGGCTTGATCGAGGCGGCCGACGAAAGTCGCTTCCTGTACCTGATCATGCCGATCCGCCTGAACGTCTAGTGCCCGCGCTGCGCTGATCGGCGATGCGCGTGGTCGCAGTCACGCTGCGTGACTTCCGTGGCTACCACGACGCTCGCGCGGCATTCGGAGAAGGGCTCACGGTGGTCACCGGCCCCAACGGCGCCGGCAAGACAAACCTGATCGAAGCGCTTTACTTCGGGTGCACGGGCCGCTCCTGTCGCACGACCAACGACCGGGAGGTGGTCCGGTTCGGGGCTGGGGCGACGCGGGTGGTGGTCGCGGCCGTCGGCGAGGATGGGCCGCACGAGCTGTCGGTCGGCTTCGTCCCGGGCGAGCCGAAGCGGATGCGGGTCGACGGCGCCGCGGTCGAGCGGCTGCTCGACGTCGCCGACCGGCCGCTGATGAGCGTGTTCCTGCCGGATCGCCTCGAGTTGGTCAAGGGACCCCCGACACTGCGCCGGGCCCATCTCGACCAGTTCGTCGGTGCGCTTTGGCCGTCTCGAACGGAGACCCGCCGCTCTTACTCGCAAACACTGGCCCAGCGCAACGCGTTGATCTCGAGGATCCGCTCGGGTCACGGTTCGCGGTCGTCGCTGGCAAGCTGGGACGCACAGCTGGCCCGTCTGGGGATCGCCCTGATGGAGGATCGACGGCGCGCCGTCGAGGGTCTGATCGGCGCGTTTCCCCGCGTCTGCGCGCAGCTCGGACTCGACGGCGAGCCCACGGTCGCCTACCGGCCGAGGTCCGCCGCTACCGACGCGGCGGAGCTGGTCGCCGAGCTTGGCGACCGGATCGAGAGCGATCTGGAGCGCGGATTCACCGGTCACGGGCCCCACCGGGACGATCTCGCCCTTACCCGGGAGGGCCGCGAGTTGCGCGCCTACGGCTCTCAGGGGCAGCAACGGATCGCGCTGCTGGCCCTGCTACTGGCCGAGCGCGAGGTGCTGGCCGACTCCCGATCCTCCCCGCCGCTGATGCTCCTGGACGACGTCATGAGCGAGCTCGACGGCGAGCGCCGCCGCGAGCTGGTGAGCCTGCTGCGGATCGCGGGGGGGCAGGCGGTGATCACCACCACCGACCTCGAGCAGGTTCCGGGCGCGGGCGATGCCGAGGTCACACGGCTGGCCGTCAGCGCCGGCCGCATCCTCCAGGATGCGCTGGCGGCATGACCGTCCGTCGGAGAAGTCCGCGGCCGCTCTCGCTGGCCCTCGATGCCGTCCGGGCGGAATGGGCGCCCGCCACCCTCCTGGGCGAGGTTCAGGGCGTCTGGTCGGAGGTCGTCGGGGCGGTGATCGCCGCCGAGGCAACGCCGGTTTCCGAACGCGCCGGAGTGCTCACGGTGTCGTGCTCGTCGTCGGTCTGGGCGCAGGAACTCGACCTCATGGGCCCGGTCATCCTGGAGCGCCTCGGGCAGTCGATCGGCGGCGGTCGAGTCACCCGGATCCGGTGCGCGGCGCTGCCCTTCTCCGAGCCTCGCTGACCCCGCTGAGAGAAGCCCTGCGTCGCCAGTCTTTTTTGACAGTTTTGCAGGCAATTCTCCACTTCTCACGGCCCTAGTTCCGGGGGTCGCTGTGCTATTGTTCTGTACACCAGATTTCGACGCCCCGGCGCGCTACTGGAATGCGCGGAACCGGGGCGTCTCAACGTCATCGGAGGATCGTTGACGAACGACGACGGCGCCACGCGCCCACGACAAGAAACCAGCTACGACGCGCAGGACATCACGGTGCTCGAGGGCCTCGAGGCCGTCCGCAAGCGTCCGGGCATGTACATCGGCTCGACCGGGCCGCGCGGACTTCATCACCTGGTCTACGAGGTTGTTGACAACTCCGTTGATGAAGCGCTGGCCGGGCACTGCGACACGGTGCTGGTGACGATTCACCCGGACAACTCGGTCACCGTGGTCGACGACGGCCGCGGAATCCCGGTGGCCATCATGGAGAAGGAGCAGCGCCCGGCCGTCGAGGTCGTGCTGACCATGCTGCACGCCGGCGGCAAGTTCGGCGACGGCGGCGGCTACAAGGTCTCCGGCGGGTTGCACGGCGTCGGCGTCTCGGTCGTCAACGCGCTGTCGGAGCGCCTCGACCTCGAGGTCCGGCGCGACGGCTACGTCTGGCGGCAGACCTACGAGCGGGGCAAGCCCCAGGGCCCGCTGGAGCAGGGCGAGCCCACCTCCGACTGCGGCACCACGATCAAGTTCCTGGGGGACGCGGACATCTTCGAGACACTGGAGTACGACTTCAACGTGCTCGAGGAGCGCATGCGCGAGACCGCGTTCCTGACCCGCGGCCTGCGGATCACGATCGTCGACGAGCGCGCCGAGGGTCAGCGCGCCGAGTTCAAGTACGACGGCGGGATCGTTGACTTCGTCCACTACCTCAACGAGAACAAGGACCCGGTCCACCAGAACGTGATCTTCCTTTCCGGCGAGAGCAGCGAGGGTGCCGTCGAAGTGGCGATGCAATGGAACGGCTCCTACCAGGAGTCCGTGTTCTCCTTCGCCAACAACATCAACACTCACGAGGGCGGCTCTCACCTGTCCGGCTTCCGCTCGGCGCTGACCGGCGTGCTCAACCGCTACGCGCTGAAAGCGGGCCTGCTCAAGGAGAAGGACGAGAACCTCACCGGCGAGGACGTCCGGGAGGGGCTGACCGCGGTGATCTCTGCGAAGCTCACCGACCCGCAGTT
>JALYXK010000350.1 GCA_030947145.1 Actinomycetota bacterium | reverse complement strand
GCGTGGGCCAGCGCGGCCGGGTCCCCGGCGGTCACGAACGCCCCGTCGGCGCCCTGCAGCCGATCCCAGTCGAGCTCGTCGTCCCCCCGCGGCTCCAGGCGCTCGCCGACGGTGACGATCGTGCGCTCGCCACCGTGCTCCAACAGGGTCACCGCGCGTCGCGTCGGCTGGTGGCGCCAGGCGGCATGCACCCGGACTCCGCGCTCGGTCAGCTCCGCCGCGGCCCGGGCGCCGAGGTCGTCGTCGCCCAGCGCGCAGAAGAAGTCGACCTCGGCCCCGAGCTCGGCCAGCACCGCGCTGGCCACGCCGCCGCCGCCGGCCGCCCGAGCGAACCCCGCCTCGGCGTGGACCAGCTCGCCGGCGTGGGGGAGGTGCGGCACGGCGATGAAGTCGACGAACTCGACATGACCGACGACGGCGACCCGGATCCGCGCCGGTCGCGGCGCCGGGGAGGGAGCGAGGGACGGGTTCATCGGGGCCGGAGCTTGGCCGTGGCCATCACCCGGTCGACGCTGTCGGGCGCCAGCGGCCCGACGCGCAGTGGGTCGGGGGGCCCGGGGTCGGCGCGCAGGCCCTGGATGACGATCTGCAGGTAGCGCCGCCAGAGCTCGGGGTCGGTGTCCCGCGCACCGTCGATCACCGTGCTGAGCATCAGCTGAATCAGCGGCAGGTCGGTCGGCTGGATATCGGCCCGGAGCTGGCCGGTTTCGTGGGCCCGAGCGACGAGCTGCAGCGCGAGCGGGTACAGCCTCGAGCGGATACGCCCGACGCGATCGAGGCCGGTCGGCGAGCTGAGGACCAGGTCCTTGAATGCGAGATCGCCCGCCTGGAGCTCGAGCGCGCGCTCGAGAAACGTGATCAGCCCGTGCCATGGGTCGGGATCGGCGATGGCCGCCTCCATCAGTGCCACCAGGTCCTCCAGGCGCTCTTCGAAGAGCTCCTCGATCAACTGCGACTTGTCGGGAAAGCGGCGATAGACGGTGCCGACGCCGACTCCCGCATGGTGGGCGATGTCGTTCAGCGTGACGCCGAGGCCGCGCTGCGCGAACAGCTCGCGGGCGGCATCGACGATCCGCAGCCGGTTGCGTTCGGCGTCCCGGCGCAGCGGCTTCTCCTCCCCGGAAATCACCATCTGCGAGGAAGCCTAGCAAAGCGGATGGACAGCATCCACTTACTTGCTAAGCTTTTGGCACAGAAGCGGATAAGCAATATCTATTTACGCCGAATCGGAGCCGCGATGCCCAACCAGAACCCCCACTACGAACGTCGCTGGCTGATCCTGGCGATCCTCGGAATCGCCCAGTTAATGGTCGTGCTCGACGCCACGATCGTGAACATCGCGCTGCCGTCGGCGCAGCAGGCACTGCACTTTTCCGCCGACAATCGGCAGTGGATCGTGACCGCCTATTCGCTGGCCTTCGGCAGCCTGCTGCTGCTCGGGGGCAAGATCAGCGACCTCTTCGGACGCAAGTGGACCTTCGTCGCCGGCCTGGGCGGCTTCGCGATCGCCTCCGCCATCGGCGGGGCCGCGCAGTCGTTCGGGATGCTCACGGCCTCGCGCACGTTGCAGGGCGCGTTCGGCGCCCTGCTGGCCCCGGCGGCGCTGTCACTGTTGACCACGACCTTCACCGAGCCCTCCGAGCGCAATATGGCATTCGGCGTCTACGGCGCAATCGCGGGCAGCGGTGCGTCGATCGGTCTGCTGCTCGGGGGCGTGTTGACGCAGGCACTGAGCTGGCGCTTCGCGATGTACGTGAACCTGGTGTTCGCCACGGTGGCGATCATCGGCGCCCTGCGCCTCATTCATAACCAGCGGCCGGCCGAGAAGCCGAAGCTCGACCTCCCGGGGATCCTCTCCGTCTCGGGCGGCCTGTTTGCCCTGGTGTTCGGCTTTTCCCACGCTCAAACGACAAGCTGGACGAGTCCGGTGACGATCGTCATGCTAGTGGCCGGAGTGGCGCTGCTCGCCCTGTTCGCCGGGATCGAGGGCCGGGTCGAGCATCCGTTGCTGCCGCTCCGCGTGCTGGCCGACCGCAACCGCGGAGCCTCGTTCCTGTCGATCGGGATCGCGGGGGCAGCGATATTCGGCGTGTTCCTGTTCCTCACCTACTACCTGCAGCAGACCCGTGGTTACTCGCCAATCACTACGGGGCTCGCGTTCCTGCCGATGACCGCGGTGATCATGATCTCGGCGGTTCTCTCCAACACGAAGCTGCTGGAGCGGTTCGGGCCACGGCCGCTGGTCGCCATCGGGATGCTGCTCGGCGCCGCTGGGATGTTGGTGCTCACCGGACTCGATCTGCACTCGAGCTACGCGGCCCAGATCCTGCCCGCGCTGCTGGTCATGGGGGTCGGCTTCGGCTTGGTGATTTCCAGCTCGATGAACACCGCCACGCTCGGCGTTCGGCCCACCGACGCCGGCGTGGCCTCGGCAACGGTCAACGCCAGCCAGCAGGTCGGAGGTTCGCTCGGCGTCGCGCTGCTCTCGACGCTCGCGGCGAGTGCGGGCACGAGCTATCTCGGCGGCGGGCGCCCCAGCTCGGCGCTGCTGGCCGCAGCGGCGGTGCACGGCTACACGACGGCGTTCGCCTGGGCGGGGGCAATCTTCCTGGTCGGAGCCCTCATCGCCGGGTTGCTGTTCGAGCCCGGCGTCCGGGCGCTGCCGTCGGGCGCCGAGCCGGTGATGAGGCACTGATTTGACAGCCCGGGGGCGAACCGGTCTGATTCCCGCCATGAAGGAGCTGCACGCCCGGGCGCAAACGCAGGTCAACGCCACCCCTGAGCAGGCCCTCGCCCTGCTCCGAGCCGTCGACGGATACCCGACCTGGTATCCCGACGCGGTGCGCGCCGCCGAGGTGCTCGAGCGCGACGACGACGGCCGGCCGACCAAGGTCAAGGTCACCCTGCACATCGCCTCGGGGCCGCTGGTGCGGGACTTCCGGCTGACTCTGGCCGTCACCGCGCCCGACCCGGAAACGATCAAGCTGGCCCGCCAGCCCCACGACGCGAGCGATCCCGAGCGCTTCGAGGTGACCTGGCGCGTGCTCGAGGGCGACGGCGTGCGGATCGAGCTCGCGCTCGACGCGAACCTCTCGGTGCCGCGTCTGCTGCCGGTCGGCGGGGTGGGCGAGTCGCTGGCCCAGGGCTTCGTCAGCGCGGCCGCGCGGGCCCTGAGCTAGGCAGTCAGCGCCGAGACCAGCGACAGCGCGCCCGCCTCGAGGTCGAGCAGATAGCGCTTGCGCGGCAGTCCGCCCCCGTAGCCGGTGAGGCTGCCATCGGCGCCGATCACCCGGTGGCAGGGCACGATCACCGAGATCGGGTTGCGACCGTTGGCCAGGCCGACCGCCCGCGCCGCCGTCGCCGCGCCGATTGCCCGGGCGATCTGGCCGTAGCTCGCGGTCTCGCCGTAGGGGATCTCGCGCAGCGCCGCCCAGACGCGAAGCTCGAACTCGTTTCCTCGCAGGGCGAGGGGCAGGTCGAATTCCCGGCGCTCGCCCGCGAAGTACTCCGACAGCTGCCGGGCGACGTCAGCGAAGGGCTCGTCCTCGCGTCGCCACTCGGGCGACGGGGTCACCGGACGCGGAGCTGCCTGCATGTGCAGCCGGGTCAGCGCGGTGCCGTCGCCGACCAGCAGCAGCTCGCCGATCGGGCTGTCAATCGTGGTGTAGAGCGGAGCGTTCTGAGCGTTCATGACTGATTCAACGTGGCGTGGGCCGGATCCGTGAGACTCGCCTCGCGGCGTGGCTGGGTGGGCCCGGCCGGCTCGAGGTCCATTGCCTCGGCCAGCAGCTCGTAGGAGCGCCGCCGGGCGCCGTGGTCGTAGGTGATCGTGACCACTATCACCTCCTCGGCCCCGTACTCGGCGGCCAGCTCCTGCAGTCCGGCCCGCACGGTCTCCGGGGAGCCGATGATCGCGCGCCGCCCGGGCAGCTTGCCGGCCGTCGCTTTGCCCTCGCCCCCGCCGGACAGATATTGGAGCGCGGTCTCCGGCGGCGGGACTTTGATCAGCTCGCCTTGGCGCAGCCGCCGCAGCGTCATCCGGCTGCTGGCGGCCAGATGCTGGGCCTCCTCATCGGTGTCGGCGCACAGCACCCAGCCGGCCACCGCGGTCCGCGACCCCTGCTGGTGACCCGCCGCCGCGAAGCGTTCACGGTAAAGGGCGGCCAGCTCGCGCCCGTAAGGGTTGATGAAGTCGGCGAACGCGTAGGGGAGCCCGACGTCGCCGGCCCAGATCGCGCTCTGCCCTGAGGATCCGAGCAGCCAGGGGACGGGCAGCTCCGGGAGGCCGGGCAGGATCGCCGCCAGCCGGTGAAACGGATGGTCTTCGGGCATGCTGTCGTCGAAGTAGGCCAGGAGCTCGGCCAGCTGCTGTGGAAAGTCGTCGGGGGAGGCCTGCCGGCGGTCGCGCTGCAGCGCGAAGGTGGTCAGCGGATCGGTGCCCGACGCGCGCCCGAGGCCGAGGTCGATCCGCCCGGGGAACAGCGCGGCCAGGATCGTGAACGTCTCGGCGACCTTAAACGGGCTGTAGTGGGGGAGCATGACGCCGCCGCTGCCGACGCGGATCCGCTCCGTGGCCGAGGCGATCGGGCCGATCAGCGCCTCGGGGCTGCCCCCGGCCAGCATCGGGCCGCCGTGGTGCTCGGCCACCCAGTAGCGGTGATAGCCGAGCGCGTCGGCCAGCCGCGCGAGGTCGATCGTGTTGTGCAGGGCGTCGACGCCGGTCGAGCCTTCGGAGATGGGGGACTGGTCCAGAACGGAAAGCCGCACTGGGTGTGATGTTAGATAGGCCGGGCGCCCGGCCCAGCGGATACCGTGCGCTGGTGCCTGGGAGCGAACTCAGATCGGTGAAAGCCACGCGGTACGTCACGCCGCTGCGGGAGGGAGGGTCGCTGCCGGGCCTGGTCGAGGCGGACGACGACGGGCTCTACGTGACCAAGTTCCGCGGGGCCGGCCAGGGGCCGCGGGCGCTCGTGGCCGAGGTGATCGTCGGCGAGCTGGCCAGGCGACTCGGCCTGCTGATGCCCGAGCTGGTCACCGTCGAGATCGATCCTCGCTTCGCCGCGGCCGAGCCGGATCCGGAGATCCAGGATCTGATCCTGGCCAGCGCCGGGACGAACCTCGGGGTCGACTTCCTCCCCGGGGCCCTGCCCTTTACGCCCGGCGGCGCCTGGGCCCCGGCCCCCGAACTGGCCGCCGAGATCGTCTGGCTCGACGCCTTCACCACCAACGTCGATCGCACGCCGCGTAACCCGAACCTGCTGCTCTGGCACGAGCGGATGTGGTTGATCGATCACGGCGCGGCGCTGTACCTGCAGCACGCCGGACTGGCCGGCGCCGACCCGCTGCGGCCGTTCCCGTTGATCGCCGAGCACGTGCTGCTGCCCTACGCCGGCTCGATCCCGGAGGCGGCCGAGCGACTCGCTCCGCGCGTCGATTCGGCGCTGATCGCCGAGGCGGTCGCGCTGGCTCCGCGTGATTGGTTCGGTCAGGACGTTCCGGAGGCCTACGTCTCGTATCTGGTCACGCGGGCGCAGGCGGCGGCGTTCGCGCTGGAGGCCGAGGCTGCCCGCCATGGCTAGCCCATTCTCCTACGCGATCCTGCGGCTGGTGCCCCGAGTCGAGCGCGGCGAGCGCTTCAACGTCGCCGTCGTCCTGTTCTGCCGGCAGCTCGGCTTCCTCGGGGTCCGGGTGGCACTGGACGAGACCCGCCTGGCCGCGCTGGCTCCGGACGTCTCCGGCGCCGAGCTTCGGGATCACCTCGATGCGCTGGTCAGACTGGCCGAGGGAAATCCGGCCGCGGGAGCGATCGCCTCGCTGCCGCCCTCGGAACGGTTCGGCTGGCTGGTCGCGCCCTTGAGCACGATCATCCAGCCCTCCGAGGTCCACACCGGGCTCTGCGAGGACCCGGTGGCCACCCTCGATGCGCTGTTCACCAAGCTCGTGCAACCGGTCGGATAGCCGCCGTCGCGGGAAGGTGCTTGATCGCATTATTCACGTTGACCCGGGTCCGACGTCAGCCACTACTTCGAGCTCACGCCGGCGATGTGGTTCTCGATGAACCTGTGCGATCCGCAGTCCTATCCCCTCACCGCACGCGAAGTTCCAGACCCAGACCGACCTCGGCTTCCTGGAGCCGATCACCTGAACGCCCGACACCCCCTCCGGCTGCACCCGCGCCGCCGCCGAACGCGCCGGGTCACTTCTACCCGTACTGGACGCTGGCCGGAAGGTGCGACTGGCAGTTCGGGAACCTGACCAACGGCAACACCTTCGGCGGCGACGCCCAGTACGGCGGTCCCTCGCAGAAGCTGTTCCCCGCCCTCTTAGGGAAGTTCCACCAGGTCACGTGTAGCTGAGATCGCGGCGTCCTGGCCGACGGCGTCGTCGTGCACGATCAGCACGGCGACCGGGCTGTGGTTGAGGGCGTAGTGGCTGACGCTGCCGAGCAGTGAGGCGC
>JALYXK010000345.1 GCA_030947145.1 Actinomycetota bacterium | reverse complement strand
TCGTCGGCGCCGGGGAGTCGCTGGCCAATTGGTGGCTGGCCCACCCGGATGTGCCCCGCGCCGAGGTCACGGAGTGGTACGTCGGCCTCGTCCAGTCAGCGGCCGGGCGCCGGCAGTAAGACGGCGGGCGGCGCTAGAGCAGATGCTCGAGGCCGATCACCGGTGACTCGGTCAACGACCCGACCTTGCGGACCGCGAGTAGCACCCCGGGCATGAACGACTCCCGGTCGATCGAGTCGTGACGGATCGTCAGCGTCTGCCCGACATCGCCGAGGATCACCTCCTGGTGAGCCACCAGCCCCGGCAGGCGCACCGAGTGGATCGGGACCTCGTATTCGCCGCCGGCCGCTGCGCTCATCAGCGCCGCGGTGCGAACCGCGGTTCCGCTGGGCTTGTCGACCTTGCCGTCGTGGTGCAATTCGATGATCTCGGCCCGCGCCATGTGCTGGGCCGCCTTGGCGGCGAACTCCATCATCAGCACGGCTCCGATCGCAAAGTTCGGGGCGATGAACACGTTGGCACCGCGGTCCGCGCGGCGCAGGCCGTCGAGCTCCCCGAGGTCGAACCCCGTCGTGCCGATCACCACGTGGACGCCGGCCAGGACCGCCTGCGTGGCGTTCTGCACCGCCGTGCTGGGCACGGTGAAGTCGACCAGCACCTCGGGTCGCTCAGCGATCGCGTCGGCCAGCGAGACGCCGAGCGACGGGTCCGCCCGCGCGACCAGCTCCATGTCCGGCGCCGCCTGCACCGAACGGCAGACCGTCTCCCCCATCCGGCCGGCGGCGCCGGCCACGGCCACCCGGATCGCGGCGCTCACGCCACGTCCGCGGTAACTATCTGATCGAGGGCTTCATGCAGCGGAGTCTCGCTCGGGCCGATCCCGGCGCAGGACAGGCTCTCGGGCGCCCACAGTCCGGCCACCAGCCCGTAGATGTCCTGCAGCGAGACGGCGTCGATCCGTTCCACGACTTCATCGAGCGACAGCAGCGGCGCGCCCGCGAGCAGCTCGGACCCGAGCCGGCTCATCCGGGCGCCGGTCGATTCCAGCGCGAGCAGGACCCGACCCTTGAGATTCTCCTTGGCCCGGGCGAGCTCCTCGGCCGTGGCCGGCTCCTCGCGCAGGCGCCCGAGCTCCGTGGCCACCACCGACATCGCCTCGACGACGTTCTCGGCCCGGGTCCCGACGTACAGGCCCACCTGACCGCTGTCCTGATACGCGCCGGTGAAGGAGTACACGGCGTAGGCGAGCCCCCGCCGCTCGCGGACCTCCTGGAAGAGGCGCGAGGACGTCGTCCCGCCGAAGATCGAGTCGAGCAGGCGCAGGGCAAAGCGCCGATCATCGTGGCGCGAGAGACCGTGACCGCCGATGCAGACGTGGTACTGCTCGGTGTCCTTGCGCTCGAAGCGCCGCCGGGGCGGGGTGGCGCTCGGCGCCGGTGGCACCGCGGGAGAACCGAACCCCACCCGATCCGGGATGTGCGCGGCCGCCAGCTCGACGAAGGCCTCGTGGTCGACGGCTCCGGCCGCCGCGATCACGATGTTGCCCGGAACGTAGCGCGAGGCATGAAAGCGGGCGATCTCCGGGACCGGTGTGTCGGCGATCACCGGCGCCCGGCCGATAATCGCCCGGCCGAGTGGATGACCGGGAAAGACGGCCTCGCCGAGGACGTCGAAGACCTTCTCCTGGGGGTCGTCCTCGTACATGGCGATCTCTTCGAGGATCACCGCCCGCTCGGAGTCGATGTCCTCCAGCGAGGGCCGGAACACCATGTCGGCCATCACGTCGAAAGCCTTGGGCAGGTGATCGTCGATCACGCGGGCGTAGACCGAGGTCGTCTCCTTGCCGGTGCCCGCGTTGAGCTCGGCCCCCATCCCGTCGAAGATCTGGTCGATCTCCAGCGAGCCGTACTTGGCCGAGCCCTTGAACAGCAGATGCTCGAGCAGGTGCGAGAGGCCGGCCTCGGTCTCGGACTCGCCGCGCGAGCCCGTGCCGATCCAGAACCCGAGCGAAACGGATCGGACGGAGGGCATTGCCTCTGTCACGATCCGTACGCCCGAATCCAGTGTCGTGATCGTCCAATCGCCTGGCGGCGATTGAATTGGGAGATCGCCCTGGGGGCGATCTCCCGAGGTCTGCTTTCTACTTCCGCGTGGCACTAGGACCGGGGACGGTCCGGGTCGCGATCGCGGACCCGGGCGCCGCCGCGGTCGCCGCCGCCGTCGCGGGGACCGCGGTCTCGATCGCGCGGACCGCGGTCACGACCGCCGCGGTCGCGACCGTCGCGTCCACCGCGGTCGCCGCCGCGGTCACGAGACCGGTCCCGCCCACCCCC
>JALYXK010000328.1 GCA_030947145.1 Actinomycetota bacterium | reverse complement strand
CGCCGAGCTCGCAGGCCGAGCGGAACAGCACGGCCGTCTTCAGCCGGCAGCGCTCGAGATAGCGCTCGACCGAGACCTCCGGATTCCAGGCATCGGCGCGTTGCATCAGCTCGCCGGCGGCGAGGGCAGAACTGGCCCGGGACAGGACCCGGACGGGCTCGGCCGAGCCCGCCTGGGCCAGCACGGCGAAGGCGCGCGAGAACAGTAGGTCTCCGGTGGCGGTGGCGGCCAGCCGCCCGCCCGTGGCCACCACCGTCGGGCGGCCGCGGCGCAGGGACGCCCGGTCCAGCACATCGTCGTGGACGAGCGTGGCCCCGTGGATCAGCTCGACCGCGACGGCGGCCTCGACGAGACCTTCGGTCTCGGGGGCGGGCACGCCGGCGGCCAAACACACCAACAGCGGCCGCAGGCGCTTGCCTCCGGCGGCGATCGTGGCGCCGGCGTAGCGGGCCAACTCGCGTCCGTGGCCGTCGGCCAGGGCGGCCATCCGCTGCTCGATCCGCTCCATCAGGCGTGGCACTTCGGCCCCGGCGGCGTCGAGCACGCTCTGCACGACGGCGGTCATGACGCTGACCCGGTCATCCGCCGACCGTCCCCGCGTGCAACGCGATGATCCCGCCGGCGGTCAGCACGTAATGGACGTCCCGCAGACCGGCGCGCCACATCAGCTCGGCCAGCTTGTCGGGGCCGGGGAAGCGCTTGACCGAGTTCGGCAGATAGTTGTAGGCGTCGGGATCGCCGGCCAGGCGTCCGAGCACGGGGATTACGCGATCGAACCACAGCGAGAAGAACGTCGAGAGCGGCGGGCGCTGCGGGGTGGTGATCTCCAGCACGACGATCCGGCCTCCGGGCCTGACCACCCGCACCAGCTCGCGCAGTCCCCGCTCGAGGTCGGAGAAGTTGCGCACCCCGAACCCGACGGTCACCGCGTCGAACTCGCCGTTTCCGAAAGGCAGCGAAAGCGCGTTGGCGTACTCGAAGGTGATGTCTGCCTGATCCGGACCATCCCGGCGGCCGGCCTTCAGCCGGGCGATCTCGAGCATGCCCTCGGAGAAGTCAGCGCCGATGACCCGTCCCCCCGGAGCCACGCGGCGGGCCAGCTCGAAAGCGAGATCGCCAGTCCCGGTGGCGACATCGAGCGCGCGATCGCCCGGGCGCAGGCCGGCCAGCTCGCCCGCACGCCGGCGCCACTCATGGTGCAAGCCGGCGGTCATGACCGTGTTCAAGCGGTCGTAGAGACCGGCGATCCGGTCGAACATGGCCCGCACCTGCGGCTCTTCGAGGGTGCCCGGGGCGCCGGGCGGCGCCTGCTGTGCGCTCGCCGTCACGGCAGTGAGCTCCGCCCGGCTACTGCAACTCGGAGAGGAAGTTGACCAGGTTCTGGAACTTCTGCGGGTACTGCGTGGCCAGCCCCCGGAACGAGGGCATCGGCGTGGTCGGATTGCGCAGCGTCGAGGCGATCTCCGCCGGGGTGTCCTTGGCCCCGATGTGGGTCAGCGGTGGCCCGGGCCCGCTGTTCCCGTTCTCGCCGAGCACGTGGCAGGCCAGACAACCCGATTGGCCGACCACCATCTTGCCGGCGTCGTAGGTGGCGAGCTGCGAGGCAGTCAGCCCGGCCGGAGGCTTCATGTCGACCGAGTTCGGCGAGCCGGCGGTGGCGCCAGAGTAGGTCAGGAAGGCCATCGCGGCGATCGTGACCAGGCCGGCGGCCATGGCCACCGGGCGGCGCTCGATCCGGCGCTCGGGGCTGCGGTCATACAGCGGCAGCAGGAACAGCAGGATCATGCAGATCGTCGGCACCCCGACCGTGGCCATCGGGGTGAGCTTGGGGACGTTGCGCATCACCCGCAGCACCTCGAACAGGAAGTAGAAGTACCAGTCCGGTCGCGGGACATAGGTGGTGCTCGTCGGGTCGGCCTTGGGGCCGAGCTCGGCGCCGAACATGATGGCCAGGAAGATGATCATGGCCATCACGATCACCGCCATCCACGCGTCCTTGGCCACGGCGTAGGGGAAGAACGGCTTGCCCTGGTTCTTCAGGGTCGAGTACTCGCGGAGGTAGCTCTCCTTCTCAGCCTGGTTCATCTTGCGAGGCCTTCTCCGCTCAGACTTCCGCGCGCTCGGGTACCACGGGTTCTTCGGCCTTGATCCACGGCGGCGCCGAAATTCCCAGCTTGGCGATCAGCCAGAGGTGCAGACCGATCAGACCCGCGATCAGACCGGGGATCAACAGCATGTGAATCGCGTAGAACCGGGATAAGGTCGTGGCCCCGAATTCCGGGCCCGCCCGCAGGAAGTCCGAGAGGAACGGGCCGATCAGGGGGCCGCCGGCGTTGATGTTGACCCCGACGATCGTCGCCCAGTAGGCGCGCTGGTCGAACGGCAGCAGATAGCCGCTGAACCCCATCGCCATGGTCAGGATCAGCAGCACCACGCCGATGATCCAGGTCAGCTCACGCGGATACTTGTAGGCGCCGAAGAAGAACACCCGGGCCATGTGCAGGAAGATCAGGATTATCATCACCGAGGCGCCCCACTTGTGCATGCCGCGCACGAACTGGCCGAGGAAGACGTCGTCGGTCAGGTGCCGGATCGACTCGTAGGCGCCGCCGGTGGCGTCGGGGCGGTAGAACATGGCCAGGAACACGCCGGTGACGGCCTGGGAGAGGAAGGCGAACATCGTCGCCGAGCCGAGCGTGTAGAACCAGTTGATCCCCTTCGGGACCTTGCGGAACAGCATCCAGCGCAGGCCCCCGGACAGCGACATGCGCTCATCGATCCAATCGACGACGGTGATGCCGGCTTCGGCGGCCGTCTCCAGCGGTTCGAGCTTGCCGTTCTGATCCCCGGGCCGGCGGGGCTTGGGCTGTAGGGACTTCGGAAGGGGGGGAACGGGCAGCTTGGGCATCAGGCGGATCTAGTTCTTGGGCTTCTGTGAAGTTGAGAAGCGGGCCGGGTATAGGTACTGGCCGACCCCGTCGAGCGGCTGGCCCGGATCGCGAGGGGAGAAGCGCCGCAGCTCGCTGTTGACCGAATAGCGGGGCCCGATCTGTACATACCCGTCGTGCAGGCGCGTGTAAAACCGGTCCAGCGGACGCACCGGAGGCCCGCCGGCGACCAGCCCGCGGAAGTTGTACACCCCGCCGTGGCAGGGGCAGATGAAGCGCCCCGCGGCCTGCACGAAGCGCACGGGGCAACCGAGGTGCATGCAGCGCGAGGACAGCGCAATCCACTGGTTGTAACTGTCGGCGGGCTCGGTGTCGATCGCCGGGCTGCGGGAGCGGACGTAGGCGATCGACTTGCCAGACTCACCGATCCCCTCGACCAGCGTGATGACCTTGATCACGTAGTTGTCATTGGTGAAATCGGAGGGGACGCCGATGGTCTGCCAGGCGAATGGCACCCGACTGAAGATCGGGCCCAGCGCGAAGCCGAGAGCCGGCAGCGTGAACGCGGCGGCCGCCACGCCCCCCGCAGTGTGCACCGACATCGTCATGAACCGACGGCGATTGACCGTCTCGCCGTCGAACGCGCCCGGCATTCCCCGGTCGGCGGTGTACTTCGATTTGGCTTGCTGGTGTCGGTCTGGCAACTTGCGGCCTACGTTTAGTTCTCTGAATTGAACGCGGATCTAAGCGTATCGTCAACTTCGAGGCGACCGTCACTAGCCAGAGGCCCCTCAGGCCCCGTGTTCACAGCGTTTGCGGCGGCTCGCAGACGCTCCCCGGCCGATGGATCCTCGGCCCGGGCGCGGGCCTTGGCCTCCCGCCAGGCGGCGGTCGAACCCCAGCCGATCGCCACCGCTCCGGCGCGCCAGACCGCTTCGGCCAGCGCCTCGTCTCCGGCCGCCGCGGCCTGGGCGACCAGCGAGATCACGTCGGCCAGTTCGGCCACCGCCTCGAGGTCGCCGAGGGCGGCCAGGCGCGAGAGGCCCATCGCGTAGAGCTGGTCTCCGAGCAGCAGCGCCAGGTCGGGGTCCTCCAGCGCGAGCACCCGCGGGGCGCCGTAGTGCAGGAGGGCGCCCTCGAAGATCATCTCGAGCAGCAGCTCGTACTCGGCCTCGTGCCCTTTGGCTCGCGGACCGGTGGCGGCGATCTGGGCCGGGCCCGGCTCGGTGGGCGGCTCGAGGGCCTCGGCCGGCCGCAGCACCGTGGCCAGGGTTCCGCCCTGCGCTTGCAGCTCGGCGGCCAGGGCCTCCGCGCCGGTCATCGCCCCGCCACCTCCGCGAACGCCTCTCCGGCGGCCTCGATCGTGCGCTGCAGGTCGTCCTCGTCATGGGCCAGCGACGGAAACCAGGCCTCGAACTGGGAGGGCGGCGGATACACCCCGCGGGCCAGCAGCCCGCGGCACCAGACCGCGTAGGCGTCGAGGTCGCAGCTCGCGGCGTGGGCGTAATCGGTCACGGGGTGCTCGGCGAAGAACACGGTCAGCAGGCCCGGGACGGTCTGGATCTGGACGGAGCAGCCGCCGGCCGCGGCGGCGTTGCCGAGGCCCTCGGCCAAGGCGGCGGTGAGCGCCTCAAGCCGGGCGTAAGCGGGATCGTCGAGCCGACTGAGCGTGGCCAGCGCGGCGGCCACGGCGAGCGGATTGCCCGAGAGCGTGCCCGCCTGATAGACGTCCCCAGCCGGGGCGATCCGCTCCATCAGTTCTCGGCGACCGCCGTAGGCCGCCGCGGGCAACCCGCCGCCGACGATCTTGCCCAGGATGGTCAGATCGGGCCGGACCCCGAGGCGCTCCTGCGCCCCGCCCCGAGCCACGCGAAAGCCGGTGATGACCTCATCGAAGACCAGCAGGGCTCCGGTCAGCGAAGCGCGCTCGCGCAGCAGCTCCAGGAACCCCGGAGCCGCGGGCACGACCCCCATGTTGGCCGGCACCGGCTCGGCCAGGATCGCCGCCAGCTCATGCGCCTCGGTCGCCGCCACCAGCGCGTCGAAGTCGTTCCAGGCGACGATCACCGTGGCCCCGGCCGCCGCGGCGGGCACGCCGGGACTGGCCGGGATCCCCTGGGTGGCCAGCCCGGAGCCCGCCTGGGCCAGCAGGCCGTCGACGTGGCCGTGGTAGGCGCCGGCGAACTTGAGCAGCTTCTCCCGGCCGGTGACCGCGCGGGCCAGGCGGATCGCGCTCATCGTGGCCTCGGTGCCTGACGAGGTCATCCGCAGCATCTCGATCGAGGGGATCCGCTGCGCCACCTCGGCGGCGAGCTCGACTTCGCCCGGCGTCGGCGCACCGAACGACGTTCCCCGCGCCGCCGCCGCCGTGACCGCCGCGACGACGTCAGGATGCGCGTGGCCGAGGATCAACGGCCCCCACGATCCGACCCAGTCGACGTAGTCGTTGCCGTCCACGTCGCGCAGGTGCGAGCCCGCGCCGGAGGCGATGAAGATCGGATCGCGGGCGATCGAGCCCATCGCCCGGACGGGCGAATTGACGCCGCCGGGGAGCAGCCCGAGCGCGCGCTCGTAGAGCTCGCTCGAGCGAGCGGTGTCAAACCCGGCTCCGATGCTCACAATCTCACCCCGCGACGTTTCGCCGCCAGGCGAAACTCGAAATGGTCGACGGAGTCGACCACGTCGTCGGAGTCGACCACCTCATATGCCGGCGTGTTCGCGTTCCCAGGCCCGGTAGTCCTCGGTGAAGTACAGCAGCCGGATCTTCTTGAACTCGGTGGAGGAGTAGAGGGTCGAGCGCTCGGTGATCCCGGTCGACTCGGCGATCGAGTCGAGGATCGCGTCGCATTCCTCCTTGGAGCGCCCGTGGGCCATGGTGAACACCGAGTAGGGCCAGTCCGCGTAGGTGGGGCGCTGGTAGCAGTGCGAGATCCCCCGGAAGGCGGCCATCTGGGGGCCGAGCTCCATGATCCGCTCGTCGGGCACCTTCCAGACGCCCATCCCGTTGGCGCTG
>JALYXK010000375.1 GCA_030947145.1 Actinomycetota bacterium | reverse complement strand
GCGATAGCCGACCCGGCGAACGGGCACGGGTAGCTTCATCGACCCAGCGTACGCGGGCGCGGCGATGCCGGATCACCCGCCGGATCGGGATTCCCTATCATGGCCTCAGGTCCGCGCCGTAGACGCGCGGCGCCCGCGTGCCATGAAGACCTACGTATCCACACCCACCGACCGTGAGCGCAATTGGCTCCTCGTCGATGCCTCCGGGCTCACGCTCGGCCGGCTCTCGACGCAGATCGCCGACGCGCTGCGCGGTAAGCGCAAGCCGACCTATACGCCGCACATCGACACGGGCGACTTCGTGATCGTCGTCAACGCCGAGAAGATCGCGGTGACCGGGAAGAAGCGGACCGACAAGCGTTACTACCGGCACTCCGGTTATCCCGGGGGCCTGAAGTCGCGTTCGCTGGCCGAGATGCTCGAGCGCCGTCCCGAAGAGGTCATCCGCATCGCGGTGAAGGGCATGCTGCCCCGCAACCGCCTGGCCCGCAAGCAGATCACCAAGCTGAAGATCTACGCTGGTCCCGAGCATCCGCACGCAGCCCAGCAGCCGAAACCGATGGAGATTGAGCTGTGAGCGAAACCGAGCACCCCGAGGAAGAGCAACGCGGCGAGGACGCCGTGCCCGAGTCCCAGGACGCCGAGGAAACGGCTCCCGAGGCGACCGGTCAGTCCGAGGCCACCCCGTCGGAGCCGGCTCCGGAAGCGACCGCGCCCGAGGCCGCCGAGCCTCCGGCGCACGCGCCGGCCGAGACCCCGGCGCCAGCGCCCGCCGAGACCCCGGCGGCCGGGGTCCAGGCCGTCCCCACCCCGGCCCAGTCAGAAGAAGAGGACGACGACGTCACTCCGCGCCAGAAGCCGGAGATCCCCGGCGCTGACCTGATTCCCGACATCGTCACCGAGGGCCAAGAGTTCCTCGACGCCGAGACGCTGGCCGCCGCCGAGGCCGAGGCGGAGGCCGCCGCCGCCCGCGATCAGGAGCCCGAGGACGACTCCAAGCCGATCGCCGACGCCGCGATCGACCTCGCCGCCGGCGCTCGCTATACGGCAACGGGCAAGCGCAAGACCGCCGTCGCCCGAGTGATCCTCAAACCGGGGACCGGCACCTACTCGATCAACGGCAAGTCGCTCGAGGCGTTCTTCCCCCGCGAGACGCTCCAGCGGATGATCCGTCAACCGCTCGAAACGGTCGGCTACGAGTCCCGGATGGACGTGGTGGCCCGGATGCACGGCGGCGGCGTGGCCGCTCAGGGCGGAGCGCTACGTCACGGCATCTCGCGCGCTCTGCTCGAGGCCGACCCCAATCTCCGCGGCGAGCTCAAGCGCCGCGGGTTCCTGACCCGCGACCCGCGGGTCAAGGAACGCAAGAAGGCCGGTCTGAAGAAGGCCCGCAAGCGGCCGCAGTTCTCCAAGCGCTAGCCCGGGTCGGTCCGCCGATGGCGCGCCAGCTGTTTGGCACGGACGGCGTCCGCGGCCGCGCCGGCGACTTCCTGACCGCCGAGCTCGCGCTCTCGCTGGCCCGCGCCGCCGTGGCGCACGCTCAGACCGAACGACCTCAGGTGGTGATCGTCCGCGACACGCGGGAATCGGGCGAGATGCTCGAGTCGGCGATCGCCGCCGGCGTGACGGCCGCGGGCGGCGATGCGCTGCTGGCGGGCGTCCTGCCCACGCCGGCCGCGTCCCTGCTCGTGCGCCGACACGGGCTGCAGCTGGCGGCGGTGATCTCGGCCTCGCACAACCCCTACCAGGACAACGGGATCAAGCTGTTCGCGGCCGACGGCTTCAAGCTCGACGACGACACCGAGCACGCGATCGAAGCCCAGCTCGAGCAGCCCGTGACCCCACCCGCCCGGATCGGCCGGGTCCGGCGCCTGCACGGTGCGCTCGAGGATTACCTGCGCGAGCTGCACACACGCTTCGGCACCCTCGACCTGAGCGGCCGTCGCGTCCTGCTGGACTGCGCGCATGGCGCCACCTTCCGTGCCGGCCCCGAGATCTTCCGCCGGCTCGGTGCCCACGTCGAGGTCATCGCCGACCAGCCCAACGGCCGCAATATCAACGACGCCTGCGGCTCCACTCACGTGGAAGGAATGATCGCAGCCATGCGCAGCGGCGACCACGACGTCGGCTTCGCCTTCGACGGCGACGGAGACCGCCTGCTGGCCGCCGACCGCAACGGCGCGCTCCTCGACGGCGACGAGCTGATCGCCCTGGCCGCGATCCACCTGCGCGAGCGCGGCCGGCTGAACGGCGGTGGGGTCGCCGTCACCGTGATGACGAACTTCGGCTTTCATACCGCGATGGCCGCGGCCGGCGTCGAGGTGGCGACCACGGCGGTGGGCGACCGGTATGTGCTGGACGAGCTGCGCCGGCGCGGCTGGTCGCTGGGCGGCGAGCAATCGGGCCACATCATCGACCTCGGATTCGCCCCCTCGGGCGATGGGATCGCTGCGGCGCTGCTCACGCTCGAGGCGCTCGGCGACGCCGACCTGAGTGACCGGCGCTCGATGCAGAAGCTTCCGCAGAAGCTGGTGAACATCCGCGCCCGGGACCGCGGCGAGCAGGCGCGCACGATGGGCGATGCGGCCGTGGGCGCGGCGATCGAACGCGAGAACGCCGCGCTGAACGGCCGCGGGCGGGTGCTGGTGCGCGCCTCGGGGACCGAGCCGCTGATTCGGGTGATGGTCGAGGCCCCCACTCGGGAAGAGACCGAACAGGTCTGTGAGCGGCTGCAGCGCGTCGTCGAGCAGGGGATGGAGGCTGACCCGGCGCATGCGTCGTGATCGCGAATGAGGCTGCCGACCTGGCTCGAACCGCTGCCGGACGCGGCGCAGCAGCGCGGGCTCGACCAGTGGGCGATCGAG
>JALYXK010000370.1 GCA_030947145.1 Actinomycetota bacterium | reverse complement strand
CCACGACGGCGGGGGCGATCGCCAGAGGTGACCTCTCGCGCCGGGTCGAGCCCGCCACCGAGGACAGCGAGGTCGGCCGACTCGGCCTCGCTCTGAACGCGATGCTCGGCCAGATCGAGCGGGCCTTTGGCGAGCGGCAGGCGAGCGAGGACCGCCTGCGCAACTTCATCGCCGACGCCTCCCATGAGCTGCGCACGCCCCTGGCGTCGATCCGCGGCTACGCGGAGCTCTTTCGCATCGGCGCGGTGCGCGATCCCGCCGAGATCGATCAGGCGATGACCCGGATCGAGAGCGAGGCGGCCCGGATGGGGGCGCTGGTCGACGACCTGATGACCCTTGCCCGTCTCGACGAGCTGCCGCGAACGGCAGCCGCACCGGTGTCCCTCTCGGCGCTGGCCACCGACGCGGGCGCCGACGCGTGCGCGGCGGCTCCCGATCGCGAGATCTCGCTCCACGTGGAGGACGCCGCCATGGTCCGCGGCGATCCCGACCGCTTGCGCCAGGTGATCGCGAACCTGATGCGCAACGCGATCGTGCACACGCCGGCCGGATCGCCGATCGACTTGACGCTCTCCCGCGCGGGTCACGAGGTGGTGGTCGAGGTCCGCGACCATGGGCCCGGGCTGCCGGATGGCGCCGAGCGCGCGGTGTGGGATCGCTTCTGGCGCGCCGAGGGCGGGCGCGAGCGCGGCAAAGCGGGCGCGGGGCTGGGACTGGCGATCGTCGCCGCGATAATCACCGCCCACGGCGGCACCGTGGAGGCGAGGAACGCCGCCGGTGGCGGCGCGTCGTTCACCGTGACGCTCCCGGCGCTCGAGGACTCCCTCGTGCCCCGGTAGGCCCGGTCCCCCTAACGCATCGCCGTGGGCATTCTCGGGTCAGAATGCACGCGAAGATGCGTTAGTCGTCCGGCGGGGCGCCTAGGTTGGAGGAGATGTCGTCGCGAGGGAAAAGCTGGAGCACCGCCAGCGTGGCGTGTCCGAGGGCGGAGCATGCGGGGTCGCGGGTGCGGTTGGACGGCCGATACGGCTCGGCGGAGCATCGCCGGCAGCGCTATCGGTGCATTCCGGGCAACGGCGATCGTGCGCACCGCTTTACCGAGGTCCTGCCGCGTGAGGAGTCGTGGAACGACGCTTGCGAGTCCTGCGAGCGGGATGTCGGGCTGCACGAGGGTCCGCACGCGGCACGCAACTACCAGTTCGTCGCGCGGGGAATCGCCGAGGCGTTGGTGATGGTCGGTGCCGGTTCGACGTATCGCGAGGCGGCGCTGGTGTCGCGCGAGCGCGCGAAGCGGCTGCGGGTCGGCCCCGGCGGGGAGCTGCGGTTCTCGCGTCATGGGTCGCTGGTGATGGACTGGGTGGAGGTGTTCGCGCCGGTCGTGTTCGAGCACTACCGGCCGCGTGCGTGGCCGGCCGGTGGTTCGCTGCTGCTCGACGAGCTGCCGTTCCGGGTGCGCGATCCCGACAGCGGCCGTCACCGCATCGCGTTCCGGATCTTCGCTGCGATGGGGTACGAGCACGGGCGAGCGAAGCTGTGGCACCTTGAGGCGTTCACGAGCAAGTCCCAGCCTGACTGGGAGGCGTTCCTCGGCGCCCTGGAGGGAGCGCCGCCACGAGTCGTGTGCGACAACGACGACGGCCTCACGAACGCCGTGCGTGCCCGCTTCCCCGACGCCGAGCTGCACGTGTGCGAGTGGCACCTGCGCCACGCGCTTGAGCGGCTGATGGGCAAGCTCCGGACCGAGCAGCCCGAGCATCGTGACGCGATCGACGTGCTGCTGGCTGACGTCGAGGCGGCGTTCACGGGACCGTCGTTCTGGACGCCGTTCACAGAGCGCTGCCACGCCGCCGGCATCCCCCGCCTGAGCGACTGGCTGAACAGCACCGGGCGGATCGTCGCCGACCAGTTCCGCCGGCGCGCACCACGCTGGCAGCGACCCGCGGACACGCCCCTGAGCACCTCGCCACTGGACGGGTTCATCAACCCGATCCGCGCCTCGATCAAGCCGCGCGCATACGGGCTGAAGAACCGCGAGCGCACCAACCGGATGCTCATGCTCATGCAGCTGCACGCCAACCGGCAGGACGACCAGAACGCCTACGTCCGGCACATCCGTGCCTGCCTCGAGAGCAACGCGGGCCGTCCCAGCATCACGCGTCGCGGGATCGTTGATACCGACGGCCCAGCGTCGCTGCGATGACGGCCCTCCAACGCGGAGCATCGCATCCCGGTGTGCACTCTCAAATCAGATTGCACCCGGAGATGCGTTAGGGGGGGGCCGTTTAGCCACTGGTCGGCCGCGTCCCCAAAGCGCAGACGCGAATCCCGGGCCACGACCTCACCACGGCCACGTCGTGCCAGCAGTTCGTCTCGCATCGCGCGCGCCGCCATGATGCCACCGTCGACAGTCCGCCACCGCTGGATGCCGGCGCCGTCCTTGAAGCCGACCTCGAACACGCCGGTCACGCGACGGTAGATGTTCCGCTCGACACGGACCCGGCGCTGGGAACCGGCGGAGCGGCTCATGGCCGAGAGCCCGTGTGCCGACGGGCGGCAACTCGAGTCAGGCGGCGGTCCGACCCGCGCCACTCGTCGAGATCACTCCGGCGGAAGTAGAGCTTGCAGCCAGCACCTTCCTGCTCGCTTGGCACGACACGCTCGGCGGCGAGTCTGCGGATCGTGTCGCGATGGACGCCGAGGTATTCGGCTGCTCGACGTGTGTCGAGCCATTCGTCCGCGACGGGTGCAGCGGACGCGAGGCGGGCTGCCAGTCGCTCGGCGACAAGGTCTGCCAGATGGACGAGCAGCTCGTCGAGTACGGCGTTCCCGCGCCCCACGGCGGCCTCGGCGGCGGGCGGCTGGGGTGCAGGATCGTTGGTCAGTAGACGGAACTGCGCACCCTGCGATGCGCGTTCGGCCGTGGCGTACGCTGCCATTGTCGGGACCTCCCATAAAGGTCGCGGCCAGGCCCCGGGGTGTTGGCGCACCGCCGGGGCTACCTTGTCTTACATGCGTAAGGTAGCGAACGGTCCGGACGGAATAGCCTCCGTGCGTAAGGTGGCGCCGCTGACGCATGTAAGGTGGACCGCATGGGCCGCAAGGTCGACGTGGACGAGCTCATCGACACGCAAGACGTGGCGCGAATCCTCGGCCTCGCGCACCGGAACACCGTGAGCGAGTACCAGGC